>NZ_BAAAPN010000060.1:0-511 GCF_039531165.1 Nostocoides vanveenii
TCAGCCAGGACCGGTTCTCTCGCGATGAGTAGGCAGCGTCGGCGAGCACCCGCTCGGGACGTTGACGTGGTCGACCCAGGCCGCCGGGACGGGCAACGCGCACCTGGTCCAAGACCGGGATCAGCTGCGGCGGGTCACCGGCCTGGCCGGGTGTCAGCAGTATCGACACGACCCCACGGCCCTGCTCGACCGCGAGGTGGACCTTGGTTCCCCACCCGCCGCGCGAGCGGCCCAACGCATGATGGTCAGGTTCTCCTGCAACACGATTCACGCTGTCACGGCGGGCGCCAGCGGCGTGGACGTGCGCACGGATCGAGGTCGAGTCGACCGAGAACGACCGCCAGTCAAGCTTTCCTTGCCGGTCAGCTTCGGTCAGCAGCGCCGACTCGATCTGCTGCCACACGCCCAGAATCTGCCAGGTCCGGAACAACGCGTACACCCGCCACCAGGCCCCGTACGCCGAGGGCACATCCCGCCAGGGTTCCCCGGTCCGCACCCTGTGCCGGACCCC
>NZ_BAAAPN010000061.1:0-516 GCF_039531165.1 Nostocoides vanveenii
TGGAGAGCCCGGTGCGGCGAGAGTCGCACGCCGGGTTCGGCGGGCGGCCCGGGGAAACGGAGCGGCAGCAATGCCGCCACCGCGCCTCGGGCCGACCCAACTGGCGGCACACCCGCAAGGGTGATAAGTACGTCACCGTCATCATCGACCTGACCCCGCTCCGCGACGGTCGTGGCCCGGCCCGGCTGCTGGACATGGTCGAAGGCCGCTCCAAGGCGGCGTTCAAGACCTGGCTCGCCGAACGTCCCCAGGCCTGGCGGGATGCCGTCGAGGCGGTCGCGATGGACGGGTTCACCGGGTTCAAGACCGCGGCGGCCGAGGAGCTGCCCGACGCGGTCGCGGTCATGGATCCCTTCCACGTCGTCCGCCTGCGAGGGGACGCTCTGGACCGCTGCCGGCGCCGGGTCCAGCTCGAGCTCCACGGCCACCGCGGGCTCACGGGCGACCCGCGGTACCGGGCCAGGCGGACCCTGCACACCGGCGCCGACCTGCTCACCGACCGGCAACGCGAACGCC
>NZ_BAAAPN010000062.1:0-540 GCF_039531165.1 Nostocoides vanveenii
AGAAAATGTCCAAGTAGTCCGGAAATGAGGATACCCTAGAACGGTAGAACGTAACTATTGATGGGAAAAGTAGTGAGGGCGATCTTGGATCCATCTACGCCTAGAGGAGGAACAGCGCATGAGATTCATTGAAAAGATCACGAGCCATCAAAATATGAGACAAGCCATTGAGCAGGTCAAAAAGAATAAAGGGGCTCCGGGGATTGATGAGATGACAGTCGATGAACTTGATCATTACTTTTATCAACATGGACGAGATCTTGTTCAGGAGGTCCGATCGATGACCTATCAGCCCAAGGCAGTCAAGCGAGTTTATATCCCTAAACCCGATGGAAAACAAAGACCTTTAGGGATTCCAAGTGTAGTAGACCGTGTGGTGCAACAAGCAGCTGCGCAACAACTGAGTGGCATCTTTGATGCGCACTTCAGTGGAAACAGCTATGGATTTCGCCCTAAGCGAAATGCACATCAAGCAATCGAAAAAGTCCTTGGCTACTTAAATGAAGGCTATGAGTGGGTGATCGATATGGACATTGAGAA
>NZ_BAAAPN010000063.1:0-548 GCF_039531165.1 Nostocoides vanveenii
ACGCTCGTGGTCCTGACTGACTGGATGCATAGACACCACCCAGCCTGCTACAGGGCCACGAGCCCTCACATCAGGACCACATCACGCGGAGAGTCGGAGAGCCACATTGACCGTGGCGACCCGAAGCACAGCCGAGAGGGTACCTCGAGCCTCGGGGACGGTTCAGTCCTTCAAACCAGGAATGCCGTCGATCGGGTCATCCTTGTGGGAGCTCGCCTTCCCGCTATAGATATTGCAGTAGGCGACGATCTGCGTTGCGGCGATCAACTGATTGGACGCATCGCTTTTCCGGTCGTGCTTGGTGAGGATGTTGTCGATGGCCGATTTCTGATCATCGGATAGGTCGGACATTAATCCTGTCGTCGAGCTCATGGCCGCATATTCCGAGCAGGTCGGCACCTTTGCCAATCCGACAGCGGAGCAGCCCGAGACGCCGACTAAAGCGGCTCTTCCGATTTGAGGGTGTAGCCGGTTGTCGGCGTGGGGGCGTGTCGGTGTCGGGTTGATGGGTCGAGGTCTTCCGATGATGGGAGTTACGACTCTGCCCA
>NZ_BAAAPN010000064.1:0-571 GCF_039531165.1 Nostocoides vanveenii
GTGCTGGCAGTTACCCGCGACGAGCGTGGTGGGCGGGAGGTGTTCATCGAGACCCTGGTCAGCGAGGCGGGCTGCCCGTCGTGTGGGGTGGTCACAGCCCGGGTGCATCAGCGCACCATGCAGCGGGTTCGGGATGTGCCTTTCGACGGGCAGGTGACGGTGTGGTGGGTGAAGAAGCGGTGGCGTTGCGGCGAATCGCTCTGCGGGAAGGCGACGTTCACCGAGCACACCGACCAGGTCCCGCCCTACGCGCGGCTGACGACCCGGCTCAAGGAACGGATCGTCACGGCGCTGTCTGGGGAGGTCCGCTGCGTGGATGCGGTCGCCGCCGAGCTCGGGGTGTCGTGGCCGACCGCGATGCGGCAGCTGACCCGCGCCGCTTCTGCCAACGCCGAGCGAGCGGCGGCACGACCCGCGCTGGTGTATTCCCTGGGGATTGATGAGCACCGGTTCCGCGCCGTCCGCTGGTACAGGGACGAGCACGACACGTGGCGGCGAGTCGAGCCGTGGATGACGACGTTCACCAACTTGGCCACCGGGCAGGTGATCGGCGTCGTCGACGGCCGTGACT
>NZ_BAAAPN010000065.1:0-637 GCF_039531165.1 Nostocoides vanveenii
CACCGCCCTGATCGACGACACCGCGACACACCCGACCGCCATGTGAGGCAAACAACGAAAAGGGCCGAACCGGAAAGAAATCCGCTGCGATTAGCCGGTTAAAGCTATGACAACGCCCTCGCCGAGACGGTGAACGGCTACTACAAGGCAGAACTCGTCCGCGGACCGGCCCGGCCAGGGCCGTGGAAGACGGTCGAAGACCTCGAGCTCGCCACCCTCGGATGGGTGCACTGGCACAACACCGAGCGCCTCCACGGCTACCTCGGTGACGTCCCGCCCGCCGAGTTCGAGGCCGCGTTCTATGCTGTCCCCAACGACCGCAATCTGCTGGTCGGAATCAAATAGCGCGAGTCTCCATCAGACCCAGGGCGCTTCAGTTCTCCGGGGCCTAAAGGCACGTGGCGTCAGGATCATTGCCTACACGGAGTCCGGTGCGTACTGGACGGAGTGGCGGATCCGGCACACGGGACTCGACGGAGTCATCGACGTCTTGTACTCCTCTCCCGACCATGACCTTGCCGCCGGGATTGACCCTAGTGGTCCGTCGCTGAAACATGTTTACGTTTCCGGTCGATGGAGGCGAGGATTTCGTCGGCGGGTTTGGTCCAGGTGAAGGGGTGTGACCGGTCGTTCCAGC
>NZ_BAAAPN010000066.1:0-640 GCF_039531165.1 Nostocoides vanveenii
ACGCCCGGGATGCGATGCTGCTGGCCCGGCTGCTGCGCCTGGACGAGGTCGTGCCGGTGCGGGTCCCGACCGAGGTGGAGGAGTCGGCGCGGGACCTGGTGCGGGTCCGCGAGGCCGCCCGGGCGGATCTGATGCGGGCCCGGCACCGGCTCTCGAAACTGTTGCTGCGCCACGGGATCGTGTACTGCGGCGGGAAGGCGTGGACCGCTGCCCACGACACCTGGCTGCTGCGGCAGTCGTTCCCGCTGGCCGGGACCCAGGCTGCGTTCGAGGACGCCTACGAGAGCGTCGTGCTCACCACCGGGCGTCGGGACCGGCTCGATGCCACGATCACGGCGATGGCTGCCGACTGTCAGTTCACCCCGGTGGTGCGCCGCCTGTCGTGCCTGCGCGGAATCTCCACGCTGACGGCGTTTTCCCTGGCGGTGGAGATCGGCGACTGGGAGCGCTTCACCGGTGCCGGTATCGGCGCGTACCTGGGGCTTGTGCCTTCCGAGCACTCCTCCGGGTCCTCTCGATCCCAGGGGTCGATCACCAAGACCGGCAACAGCCACGTCCGCCGGATGCTGGTCGAATCGGCTTGGCACCACCGCAAGCCGTACCGACCCGCGGCCGTCCTGCGGCGACGCTGGGAGCTGGC
>NZ_BAAAPN010000067.1:0-738 GCF_039531165.1 Nostocoides vanveenii
TGTCAAGGGCCATTGAGATCTGCCCAGGGGCGGTCGTGGGACCTGCCCGGTGACGGTCAAGAGGAGTGCCCGGTGGTGGCCGTGGGATCTGCCCTGTGCTGGCCACCTTCGGCGTGGTGGTGGGGGTCAGGTCAAGGGGTTCACCCCCTGGCCGGTGAGGGCTTGGGTTAGGCGGATGCTGTCGCCGGTGGTCTGGCAGATGTGGGCGTGGTGCAGGAGTCGGTCGACGGTTGCGGTGGCGAGTGTCTTGGGCATCAGTTCGTCGAACGAGGCTGGGTGCAGGTTCGAGCTGATCGCGATGGACCGTTTCTCGTAGGCGGCATCGACGAGCCGGTACAGGCCTTCGGCGGCGTCGTGGGCCACGGGGAGCAGGCCGATATCGTCGACTACGACGAGATCGGCGCGTAGGACTCGGGTGATGGCGCGGGTGACGGTGTCGTCGGCGCGGTGACGACGGAGCAGGATCCCGAGGTCTTCGAGGGTGAACCAGGCGACCTTGAGGCCGTGCTCGACGGCGTGTTGGCCCAGGGCCTCGAGCAGGAACGTCTTGCCGGTGCCTGATGGCCCGCATACGACGAGGTTCTCGCGGCGGTGGATCCACTCCAGGGTCCGCAGGGCCTGCTGGGTTGGCGTGGGGATCGAGCAGGCTTGGGGGTCCCACGCGTCGAATGTCTTGCCGGTGGGGAACCCGGCGGCGGCGCGGCGGGTGGCGAGGGCGGAGCGTTCCCGGCCGGCGGC
>NZ_BAAAPN010000068.1:0-774 GCF_039531165.1 Nostocoides vanveenii
CGAGCAGGCGGCCCCTGCTCGGTAACCCACGAGTGTTTGTGAGTGAGGCCCCGGCCCGCAACCGACTCAACCATCCTGAGCGGTCACTCCATACGGTCTAAGTGTCGTCGACGTGTCGGGGTCGATGCTGGACAAGGCCGGCGCCTTGACCCGGATCGACCTGGCCGTCGGTGCCGTCAACGACTCGATGGCCGAGTTGCCCGACGACGCGCGCGCGGGTCTGTGGGTCTTCTCCAGCGACCGCCAGGCCGGACGCGACTACCAGCCCCTGATCCCCTTCGCCACCCTGGGCAAGGCCACCGACCGAACAGCCATCGCAATGCGCTGCGGAAGGCGGCGCTCGGGATGCCGAAGCTGGTCCGCGGCGACACCGGGCTCTACGACACCATCTGGGCGGCCTATCAGGCCGCGCAGGCCGACTACCCGCCGCCGATCGAGAACCTCGTCATGGTGATCACCGGCGGTGACAATGACGACCCCACCGGTGGGTTGAGCGAGGCCCAGTTGATCGCCAAGCTCAAGGCGGCCGGTCGCTCGGACAAGCGGGTCCGGCTCGTGCTGATCGGCATGGGTCCCGCCACTGACATCAAGGCCATGCGCCGCGTGACCGACGCCGTCGACGGCCTCACCACGGTGGCCCGCAATCCCGCCGACCTGTCCGGGGTTTTCGGGCTCTTCCGATTTGAGGGTGTAGCCGGTTGTCGGCGTGGGGGCGTGTCGGTGTCGGGTTGATGGGTCGAGGTCTTCCGATGATGGGAGTTACGACTCTGCCCA
>NZ_BAAAPN010000069.1:0-865 GCF_039531165.1 Nostocoides vanveenii
ACCACGGTGGCCGGGTACCGGCGGGCGGTGGCGTGGCTGATCGAACACGGCCCCCTGAGCGCGGTCGGTGTGGAGGGCACCTCCAGCTACGGCATCGGGATTACCGGCTCTTCGCCATTGAGTGTGGGGTGAGCTCGGCGCGCTGGCGGGCGTGGGGTCCCGCGTGGGGGTGTCGAGGCCCTCGATGATCAGGGGACTTCTACCTCTCCGGATCTTAAGGACCTCGACGATGAGTGAGCTTACGTTGTGCTGCCGTGGTGGCGGGTACTGCGACCGATGCGACTTGCTGGTCGGCCTGGACGGGTTACGGGTGAGCGAGGTCGCCCGCGATGACCGCGGCGCGTTGACGGTCACGGTTGAGTCCGAGCCGGCGGTGATGGGATGCCCGACCTGCGGGGTCGTCGCGCACGCCCACGGCCGGGTCGTGGTGGATCTGGTCGACGCGCCCGCGTTTGGTCGGCGGGTGCGGATCCGGTGGGTGAAGCGTCGTTGGGTGTGCCCGGACCCGGACTGCCCCACAGCCACGTTCGTTGAGCAGAACGCGGCCGTCGCGTCGCCGCGGGCGACGCTGACGGTGCGGGCATGCTGGTGGGCGATCGGACAGCTGCGGCGTGAACACGCCAGCGTGAACGGGATCCGCCGCCAGCTCGGCACCGGGTGGCGCACCGTGTGGGCTGCGATCAAGCCGCTGCTGGAAGCCGCGGACGCCGACCCGGCCCGGTTCGAGGGGGTCACCACTCTCGGGGTCGATGAACACATCGTGCGCCACGAGGCGCTGTTGTTTCGGATGGAGGTGAGAGACCGACATCGCTTGGCCGTCGCAGCGGCTGGGTGAAGCTGGCGGCAGTCGGCCCTCGGGGAACGC
>NZ_BAAAPN010000070.1:0-905 GCF_039531165.1 Nostocoides vanveenii
TTAACCGGCTAATCGCAGCGGATTTCTTTCCGGTTCGGCCCTTTTCGTTGTTTGCCTCACATGGCGGTCGGGTGTGTCGCGGTGTCGTCGATCAGGGCGGTGAGGCGGTGGATGAGTCGGAGGTGTCGTTCGGTCTCGGCGTCCCAGCCGCGGGTGGTGGCGTCTGCGGCGAGGGCGGCTGCGTCGTCGCGTTGCGCGGTCAGCACGGGCAGGTAGGTGGTGGTGGTGTGGAAGCTGGGGCAGTGTTCGCAGATGTTCGCGTAGCTGCACGGGCCTTGGGCGGGGGCGCGTAGGCAGTAGCCGCCGGCGAGGGCGGTTTTGACGGTCGCGGTGGTGCGCCAGTCGTCGCCTGCGCTCGAGGTCGGCTCGCTCGGGGTGGGCAGGGCGCCGATGGTCTGCTTGGCCAGCTCCAGCGCGCGCTCGTACTCGGCACGGACGGTGGTGTCGAACAGGTGCCCGTAACGCAGGCTCATTTCGGCTGACACGTGTCCGAGGATGGCCATCAGTGCTTGCAACGAGACGCCGGCGTTGACCAGGGCGGTGGCGTAGGTGTGTCGGAGCTGATGAGGGGTGACGTGCCCGATGCCGGCGCTCTTCGCGGCGCGGTCGAGCTCCTTGCGCAGCCGGTTCTGTCCGATGCGGTGGCCGTGCGCGGTGAACAGGAAGTCCGCGGGCCGTCCGGTGCGTGGGTGTGGGATCGGCCGTCCGGGGCTGCGTGCGGCGGTGATCCGGTCGATCAGCGCGAGGATCTGGGCGTCGATGGGGACCATCCGTTCGGTGTCGAGCTTGCCCAGGGGCACCTTGAGCCAGGACCCGGAGCCGGGTAGGTCGATGACGGCGTCAAGCTCAAGGTCGAGCAGTTCCCCGATCCGCAGGCCGCAGGCGCGTTGCAGTAGCAGCGCGTC
>NZ_BAAAPN010000071.1:0-967 GCF_039531165.1 Nostocoides vanveenii
CACCATGGCAAGTCCGCCCCGCCCGCGCGGGGATGAGCCCTCGGACGACTTCCGTCCGGCTGTCGAAGACGCGTCCGCCCCGCCCGCGCGGGGATGAGCCCGTGAATCCGACCTGCGGGTTGTCGGCAGTCAAGTCCGCCCCGCCCGCGCGGGGATGAGCCCCTGAAAGGCAGGATGCATTGACTCCTCCAAGCGTCCGCCCCGCCCGCGCGGGGATGAGCCCTGCTACGCCATCCGCACCGCGCACCGGATGACGTCCGCCCCGCCCGCGCGGGGATGAGCCCTTTGCGTCGTGATGTTGTCCCAGGTCGCCCCGGTCCGCCCCGCCCGCGCGGGGATGAGCCCCCCGCCGCCGCGCACGTGCCAGAAGCGGCCGGGTCCGCCCCGCCCGCGCGGGGATGAGCCCGCCGCGTCGCGGGCGCTGGTCAACCCCGCGAGGTCCGCCCCGCCCGCGCGGGGATGAGCCCCCCGCGAATAATGCTGGCGCCTCCGTGACCATGTCCGCCCCGCCCGCGCGGGGATGAGCCCGGGTCCAACGTCGACACGATCCAGATCGTCGGGTCCGCCCCGCCCGCGCGGGGATGAGCCCGCCTGACGACCGGACCGCATGATGTTCGACACGTCCGCCCCGCCCGCGCGGGGATGAGCCCACGTGCGTCTTGCCGGTGGAGGTGCCCGACGTGTCCGCCCCGCCCGCGCGGGGATGAGCCCCAACACGGCGCCTACGCCACGATCTGGCGCGCGTCCGCCCCGCCCGCGCGGGGATGAGCCCGGGTCGAACCGGCTCTGGCGGTCCCGGGACAGGTCCGCCCCGCCCGCGCGGGGATGAGCCCTTCCGGTCCCTCCCTGACTGGACGGAACTCGTGTCCGCCCCGCCCGCGCGGGGATGAGCCCCACCACGGCTTACCGGCCACGTTCGCCAGGTTGTCCGCCCCGCCCGCGCGGGGATGAGCCCCGGTAGGTGGTG
>NZ_BAAAPN010000072.1:0-1050 GCF_039531165.1 Nostocoides vanveenii
ACGACCGGCGCTGGGCGCGAGGGATGACGGTCACCGACCCGGCCCACGTACAGGCCGCCGCCGTGTTGCGGCGAGCTTTCCAAGGCCGCGACCCGGTCCCGGTCGACGATCCTGCAGCGGCCATGTTCCGGGACCTGGCCGACTACGACCGCGCCTTCGGCCTCGACGCTGGTGGCCTGTCATGACCGCCAAAACCACCACCACAGCGGCGGCGGCGACGGAGACGATCAAGACACTCACCCACCTCGCCGCGGCGCTGAAAGCACCCCGGATCACCGAAGCCGCAGCCCGCCTGGCCGACCACGCCCGCGACGCCGGCTGGACCCACGAGGAGTACCTGGCCGCCGTCCTCGAACGTGAGGTCGCCGCCCGTAACGCCTCCGGCGCCCACCTGCGGATCAGAGCGGCGGGGATGCCCGCGATCAAGACGATCGAGGACTTCGACTTTGACCACCAACCCGCCGCCCGCAGCCCGATCCATGCGCTGGCCTCCGGGGCCTACCTGTCCGAGCACCGCAACGTGGTCCTGCTCGGCCCACCGGGCACCGGCAAAACCCACCTGGCCACCGCCCTCGGCGTCGCTGCCGCACGGCAAGGACAACGCGTCCTGTTCGCCACCGCCACCGACTGGGTCGCCCGCCTGAGCGAGGCCCACACCCGGGGCCGGCTCCCGACCGAGCTGACCCGGCTACGCCGCTACGGCTTGATCATCGTCGACGAAGTCGGCTACCTGCCCTTCGAACAGGACGCAGCGAACCTGTTCTTCCAACTCGTCTCCTCACGCTACGAGCACGCCTCGCTGATCCTGACCAGCAACCTGCCGTTCAGTTCCTGGGCCGGAGTCTTCGGAGACCAAGTCGTCGCCGCCGCGATGATCGACCGCATCGTGCACCACGCCGACGTCATCGCCCTCAAAGGCACCTCCTACAGGCTGCGCGACCGAGGCATCGACACCCTGCCCAGCATCAAAGCCGAGCAGGGCTCAATAGACTGACCAAACCGTTCACTTCTCGAACGCCGGAACCGACCAGTTTTCGAGCGCCGTCCACA
>NZ_BAAAPN010000073.1:0-1078 GCF_039531165.1 Nostocoides vanveenii
TTCGGCCACGAGCCGCCCGCCGTGTCGGACCCGGACCTTCTCGAGGTCGGCGGTGACGTCGACGCGCCCGCCGATCGCGCACGGGTGGACTGAGTAGTCGCTGGTGTCCACGCGCACGTAGTAATCCCGCCCGAGTCGGAGGTGGTTACGCCAACCCAGGTGCAGCACGGCCGGCGGCAGCGGCAACATGGCCGCCTTGTCGACCTTGACCAGGTCAATCGGGCGAGCTTTGATCGTGCGCACCTTGCGTGCGTTCGCTGTCACCAGCCAGGCACTGAACTGGTCATTGAAGTCCTGCGGGGAAGCGAAGACCCTGCCGGGCATGAACGAGGTTTCGAAGAAACCATTGCGGCGTTCCACGATGCCCTTGGACTCCGGATCCCGCGGCGGCAACAGTTTGATCGTGGTTGCCAACGAGCCCGCGAACACCGCCGCCGGCTCCGTCAGCTTCCCTCTCCCGATACCAGATTCGTTGTCCCACAACAGTCGTCGCGGCACAGCACCCAACTGGGTGAGCAGCTGCCACATCCCCAGCAGCAGATCCTCCGTCTTCCTCGTGGGGATCATCACCGCGAGCATGAACCGCGAGAACGCGCACGTGATCACCAACACCGGCAACAACGACCGCGACCCGTCCTCCAGCAGGATCTTGCGCGGCGGGAACCACAGATCGCACTGCGCCGCGTCGCCCGCGGACCACGACAACCGGTCCGCCGGATCGATCGACCGATGATCCGCTCGAACCCGGTTCACGTTGTCGCGGAACCACCGGATCGAGCCCGTCCACCCGACCCGCTCGGCCAGCACCGTCGCCGGCATCTCCGGCGTGTCCGCCAAGAGCTGCCGCACCCTGGCCTCGAACGGCGTAAACGACGTCGGCCTCGACGTCCGCTCGTACCTCGGTGGCTCCTGTGAGGCGATGGCCTTCAAGACCGTCGTCCTCGAGATGCCCAGCTTCCTGGCGATCTCAGCCTTGGCCACTCCATCAGCAGCCAACCGCCGGATCAACGCCCAGTCCTCCAAAGTGATCACTCTCCAATCTCAGAGGTGTTCACTTTTCAAGCGCCGCAACTGTTCA
>NZ_BAAAPN010000074.1:0-1195 GCF_039531165.1 Nostocoides vanveenii
AGGGCCGGACGGATCAGTCCATCGGCAACCCAGCAGGGCACCAGTCAGATCAAGGGTCACGACCCTCGCGCAGCCATACCAGCATGTAAGTCCGACCAACGGTGTTTCTGACCTGACACGTCAGCGAGGGCTGGCGGGAAGGTTGGTCACTGATGACCGAGACAATCACGAGCGTGAGCTCGATGCCCAAGGACGCCAAGAAGCGTTCGTCGTCGTCGACCGCGACACCGTCGGAGAAGGCGGCGATCGCGCAGCTGGTCAAGGCCGCGAGGGAGCGGGGTGATGACATCACCGGCCCGGAGGGCCTGTTGAAGTCGATCACCGCGACCGTGCTCGAGGCAGCGCTTGAGGAGGAGATGACCGACCATGTTGGTCACGCCAAGCATCGAGCACCGGAGGGCGGGGCGGAGAACATCCGCAACGGCACCCCGGCCAAGACGGTGCTGACCGACGCGGCCGGGGAGGTGGTGATCGAGGTGCCGCGGGACCGCGCCGGCACGTTCGAGCCGGTGATCGTCAAGAAGCGTCAGAAGCGGCTCTCGGACGTGGACGCGGTCGCGATCAGCCTGTTCGCCAAGGGCCTGACCACCGGCGAGATCTCAGCGCACTTCCATGAGGTGTACGGCGCCTCCATCGGCAAGGACACCATCTCCCGCATCACTGATCGCGTGGTCGAGGAGATGCAGTCGTGGTGCTCCCGGCCTCTGCTGGGGGTGTACGCCGCGGTGTTCATCGACGCGATCTATGTCAAGGTCCGCGACGGGCAGGTCGGCAACCAGCCGTTCTACGCGGCGATCGGGGTCGACCTGGCCGGCCGCCGCGATGTCCTGGGTCTGTGGGCCGGCCACGGCGGCGGGGAGTCGGCGAAGTTCTGGCTGGCGGTCCTGACCGACCTGAAGAACCGCGGCGTTCGCGACATCTTCTTCCTCCCCCGCAAGCGGGAGGTGCCCCCAGTTTGTGACGGCCTGAAAGGGCTGCCGGACTCGGTGTCCGCGGTCTTCCCGTCCACGATCGTGCAGGCGTGCGTGATCCACCTGATCCGGGCGACGTTCCGGTACGCGAGCAGGAAGTACTGGGACCAGCTCGCCCGGGTCGCGTCCAGCGGCCGGTGTAAATGAGACGGGCGTAGGTTCGGTTTCGAGACCGCTCAAAGTCATCGAAGAAAGGACCCTACGCCCGTGTCTGCACGAGTATC
>NZ_BAAAPN010000075.1:0-1321 GCF_039531165.1 Nostocoides vanveenii
GCTGGAACGACCGGTCACACCCCTTCACCTGGACCAAACCCGCCGACGAAATCCTCGCCTCCATCGACCGGAAACGTAAACATGTTTCAGCGACGGACCACTAGGACTTCCGACGCCGGTGTCAGCGCCGTGGCATCCCCGCTACCCTCGGAGGTGTCTTTGGGATAGTGCAGCTCGAATGTCCGGACCCGGTGAGGATCGGCAAAGGGGATGCGCTCCTCGCCGGGCATCGTGGTTCGGGCGAAAGGGTAGCGGGCGGCGACGACCTGGAGCAAGCGGCGATTCGTTGAACCGTGCGGATAAATGAACCAGTTCGGCGCCGAGTTCAGCCCCGCCTTGACGAGTTCGGCTTGGCCACGAGCCACATCCCGCCCGTAGGCCGCGAGCGACATAGGGCCCACATAGTTGCGCACAGCATCGACGTGATACATAGAGTGATTGACCATGTCCCACCCGTAACCATCCTGTAGAGCGTGGGCTTGGGCGATATCGAGGTTGCCACTGCACGGCGCTTGCAAGCACTTCCCGATCAGCGCGACATTGCCCTTCAGCCCGGCGGCCTTCATCATTTCTGTCGCTGGCAGAATCGACGTGTATCCATCGTCAAAGACGAAGGCGACCGCCGGACGTCGGTCAACATCGGCCAGCCCGAGTTCCGCTACATCCAGCGCGACACTCGCGTGTTTGTCTTGTCCTTCGACGCTCAGTCTCACCGCATTGATCTTGGACCAGTTGATGCGGATTCCGTTGTCGATGATCCACGTCGCCCCGGCAGCGTGCCCGGTTCGGTGCGCCAGGTTCGACGAGGGCAGAGAGATGGACAGCCACCCATCGGCCCAGCTCGCATGCAAGGAAGATGCGAGAGCCCACGTTGCCCAACTCTTTCCGTGGTCACTGGAAACTGCAATCGCGGCACCCTTTAGGTGCCTTCGATTCAGTAGCCGGAATGTGAGGTAGAGCGACTGCCGGGCAAGATTGACCGCCCTCCGCGTGAGTACTGCCGAGGACTGGCCATTGCGCGCATAGAGTCGGATCGCATTTTTGACTTCCGGCACATGCAAGTCGCGAATAGCATATGAGCCTGGCGTCGCGCGCCACTCGGACGCCCTGGACGCCAGAAGGGTCACGTGCGCGGCCTTCTCGGCCTGCGGCGGGGGCGCAGTCGCGTCCGCGCTGGGCGCCTCTGAGTGAAGTTCCAGAGTAAAGGGGCTCTTCAGATTTGAGGGTGTAGCCGGTTGTCGGCGTGGGGGCGTGTCGGTGTCGGGTTGATGGGTCGAGGTCTTCCGATGATGGGAGTTACGACTCTGCCCACTCGAAAGAC
>NZ_BAAAPN010000076.1:0-1409 GCF_039531165.1 Nostocoides vanveenii
AGTAAGACTGTTGCCTGCCTAGGTGCTCCCGGGTTTCGTGACTCGCACGCCGATCGACCCTGGGGGCTACCGTGGTGTCGGAGGTGTTCTCGCAGCATCCTGACCCGCACTCCGATCGACCCCGGCAAGGTGTCATTCCCCGGACATGTCGGTTGCTCGGGAGCACCTCTGGCGAGGCCCGCGGTCTCGCCGGAGCCATGTGACTGAAGAAGGGCCTGACGGTCTCGTCTCGTTACTGTCGTGTCCAGGTGTCTGGTTCGGCCGAGGGCAACCAACTGGTGTTGTTCTTCGACCGAAAGGAACCCCTCTCATGACCGACCGTCCACCGTCCACCTCCCCTGTCGTCATAGGTGGGGTCGACACCCACAAAGACCTCCACGTGGCCGCGGTCGTCGATTCCCACGATCGACTGATCGCCACCGAGTCGTTCTCCACCACCCGCGCGGGCTACCGCGCCTTGCTTCGCTGGATGCGCTCCCACGGTGACGTTGCCCGGGTCGGTATCGAGTGCACCGGGTCCTACGGTGCCGGGCTGATGCGCCACCTGGACCAAGCCGGGATCGAGGTCTTGGAGGTCACCGCCGGCGACAAGGCCGACCGGCGCAAGCGCGGCAAGGACGACACCATCGACGCCGAACAGGCCGCTCACGCCGCGTTCGCGCGACAACGCACCGTCACCCCACGAGCGCATGACGGGATGGTGGAATCGTTGCGGGCATTGAAGATTGCCCGCTCGACCGCGATCAAAGCACGCCGCGTCGCACTCCAGATGATCCACGCGCTGATCATCTCCGCGCCAGAAGAACTGCGCGACCAGCTGCGCAACATGACTCGGATGCAGCTGATCCGCACCCTGGCCGCGTGGCGACCCGACACCACCGGATACCGCGACCCCGTCACCGCGACCAAGATCTCGCTGAAGTCTCTCGCCCGACGCTACGTGGAACTGCACGACGAGATCGCCGACCTCGAAACCCTCATGCACGCTCTGGTCGACGAACTCGCACCCGAACTGCTGGCCCGCCCCGGTATCGGCTACGAATCAGCCACCCAACTGTTGATCACCGCCGGCGACAACCCAGATCGGCTCCGGTCAGAAGGATCCTTCGCGATGCTCTGCGGGACAGCTCCGCTGCCTGCCTCCAGCGGGAAAACCACCCGCCACCGCCTCAATCGTGGCGGGGACAGAGCCGCGAACTCTGCGCTGCACATGATCGCCGTCAGCCGATGGCGCATCGACCCAAGCACCAAGGCCTACGTCGCCCGCAAGAGGGCCGAAGGACACTCCAACCCCGAGATCCTCCGCCTACTCAAACGCTACATCGCCCGCGAAATCTACTACCTCCTGCGTAACCACCAGCGCGCGCTGAATCACACCTACACCGCCGCTTGACAAACAGAAGGGCGTC
>NZ_BAAAPN010000077.1:0-1476 GCF_039531165.1 Nostocoides vanveenii
AGGCGGCATCTGCCGCCGAGCGAGAAGTACGAGCTGTGGGTGTCGGTGCTGTCCGGGCAGGCCACGCAGCGCGAGGCGGCGGACAAGTACCGGGTCGACCGGTCCACGGTCGTGACGGTGTGCCGGACGGCGAAGCAGGGAGCGCTCGACGCGCTGGCCGCGGCCCGGCCCGGACGTCCGGGTCGCAGCCCGGAGCAGGTCGAGCTAGCCGAGGCTCGCGAGGAGATCGCGCGGCTGCGGGCGACGGTCACCGAGCAGGCCGTGGCGTTGCACCTTCACGAGGGAAAAGCGCGTTGGGACTGACCGCCGGCCCGGTCCCGACCCGGGTCGAGCCGGCGACCAAGGCCGGCCTGCTCGAGCTGGTCGACCACGCCGTGGACCGAGGCTGGGACCGGCGCCGGGCCTGCCGGCTCTTGGACCTCGACGAGCGCCGGGAGCTGCGGTGGCGGACCCGGCTGGGCCTGCGCGGCCCGGACGGCCTCGGTGACCAGCCGCCGGGCGGCGCACCGCTGCACGGGCTTCTCGAACACGAGCGGGAGGCGATCCTTGAGTTGTTCGAGGCCTGGGGCGAGATCGACCGGTCCCACCGCAAGCTGGCCCACCGCGGCTCCCGGCTCGGCCTGGTCCACGTCAGCGAGTCCACCGTCCGCCGCGTTCTCGCAGGTCACGGGCCGATCCTGCCCGGCCCGGCCCCTCGGGAGCCGGCCGAGCGGAAGCCGTGGCCGGACTGGCTGGAGTGGAAACCCAACCGGATCTGGGCGTATGACTTCACCCACTTCACCCGCGCCAAGCGTGCCGCGGTCGCGGTGCTCGACATGGTCTCCCGCAAGTGGGTCGCGACGCTGGTCAGTGCCGAGGAGACCTCCACCCAGGTCGAGGCCTGCTTCCTTGCCGCCCTGGACGCCGAGGGCCTGCTCGACCTCATCGACGCCCGCGACACCGCCGAACTCCGCGACGCGCTGCTGTCCGGGCAGCCCGAGCAGATCGAGAAGGCCGTCGACCACGGGCAGGTCCCACTGCTGCTCGCTGTCTCCGACAACGGACCCCAGATGCGATCCCACTCCACCCGGGAGTTCCTCGCCGGCGTCCACATCGCCCAACACTTCGGGCGACCACACACCCCGACCGACCAAGCCTGGATCGAGACCCTGTTCGGCCACGTCAAGGGCGAATGGCCCCACCTGGAGAAGATCACCGACCCCGGCGACCTCGACACCGAACTCGACCGGGTCCGGGTCGAGTACAACACCGTGCGGCTGCACGCCTCGATCGGCTACGTCACCCCCGAGGACGAACACGACGGCCGCGGCGACGCCATCCGCACGGCACGCCGCGACGGGCTCGACCGAGCCCGCCAAGCACGACTCGACCACCACCGACGGAGTCGAGGACAATGAAAACCACAACCACAACCGCACGCCCAACCTGGCTGGGTATTTACCCGGCTACGTCCGACATTTACTCAGACACGCCTCA
>NZ_BAAAPN010000078.1:0-1642 GCF_039531165.1 Nostocoides vanveenii
CTTAGGCCACTTTCGCCGCCTGCTCGGGTCGGCGATGGGTTGACCTGCAGGTTTGTGGTCGCGACGGTCGGGATTTGTGCACTAGCCGGGGGTCCTATCGTGTCCTCGTGGCCCCGTACGTGCGCACTGTGAAGACCTCGTCGGGGGCGATGGCGGTGCAGATCGTGTTCTCGAACCGGCGAGGCGCCCGGACGATGGGGCACATCGGGTCGGCGCACACGCAGGCCGAGCTGGAGCTGTTGAAGGCGGCCGCGCGGCAGAAGCTGGCCGCCGGGCAGGGCGAGCTCGACCTCGGCCTGAGCGGCTTGGCGCCGCGGCAGGGTGGCCCGTTGCCGATCACGTCCTCGCGGATGGGGCACTTGTGGGACGCGCTCGAGCACGCCTACCGGGTCCTGGGGTTCGAGGTCGCGGCCGGCGACGAGGTGTTTCGGGGGCTGGTGCTGGCGCGGATCATCGAGCCGACCTCGAAGCTGGACTCGGCCCGGGTGTTGGAGGAGGTCGGCGTGAGCGCGCCGGCCTACCGGACGGTGACCCGGCGCCTGCCGGTCTTCGCGCAGGAGGACTTCCGCAGGAAGCTGGCGGCCGCGTGCGCTCGGCAGGCCGGGCTCGGCCCGGCCAGCCTTGTCCTGTACGACGTGAGCACGCTCTACTTCGAGACCGACGCCGGTGACGGGTTCCGCGAGCCAGGCTTTTCCAAGGAACGCCGGCTCGAGCCGCAGATCACCATCGGGCTGCTGACCGACCACACCGGCTTCCCGCTGATGGTCGAGGCGTTCGAGGGAAACAAGGCCGAGACCCTCACGATGATCCCGACGATCCAGGCGTTCATGGCCGCGCACGGCCTGCCGGACGTGACGATCGTCGCGGACGCCGGGATGGTGTCCGAGGCGAACAAGAAGGCGATCGAGGCCGCCGGCCTGTCGTTCATCATCGGAGCGAGGATCCCCCAGGAGCCGTACGTCATCACCGCCTGGCGGAAGCGACACCCCGACGCCGAGATCCCGGACGGGCACGTCTTCACCCAGCCCTGGCCGGCCGGCCCGACCGATGCCCGCCGCGACCACACGTTCTACTACCAGTACAAGCACGACCGGGCCCGGCGCACCCTGCGCGGGATCGACGAGCAGGTCGCCAAGGCCGAGAAGGCCGTCAAGGGCCAGACGCCGGTCAAACGGAACCGGTTCGTCACCCTCACCGGGGCCAGCAAGTCCGTCAACCGTGCGCTGGAGGCCAAGGCCAGGTCGCTGGCTGGGATCAAGGCGTACGTGACCAACCTCGACCCCGCCGTCGCTGACGCCGACTTCGTCATCGGCGCCTACCACCGGCTCTTCCAGATCGAGCGGAGCTTCCGGATGTCCAAGCACGACCTGCAGGCCCGCCCGATCTTCCACCACAAGCGCGAGAGCATCCAGGCGCACCTGAGCGTCGTGTTCGCAGCGTTGGCTGTGAGCAGGTGGGTCGAGGACCAAACCGGCTGGAGCATCAGGAAATTCGTGCGGACCGCCCGCCGCTACCGCACCATCGAGATCCAAGCCGGCGAGCAGACCATCACCGCCGAGGAACCGCTACCCGACGACCTCGCGGCCGCTCTGAACGCCATCCACCGTGTCCGGGTTGCGCACTAATTTGGCCGAACTCAGGC
>NZ_BAAAPN010000079.1:0-2114 GCF_039531165.1 Nostocoides vanveenii
CGCTCGCGGTCACCGACACGCAGCGGCAGGGGAGCCGCGATCTTGTTCGCCATGCCCTGATTATCCCACGAAACCATAAAGATATTTCAAGGACATGTCACTAGCGACTTGCGCACCGGGCGCTACGAGGGAACCTACGGCTTGAGCGAGACAGAACACCGCCACGTTCCGATGGGGATGCTGAAACCCAACGCCCGAGTGTTGTGCTCGATTCTGAGGGATCAGGAGTGCTCGCCCACCCAGGCCGCTTACCTCGGCGACAGCCTGATGAAGGACATCGCGATGGCCCAAGAAGCCGGGGTCCTCGACATCCATGCCAAGTACGGCCAAGCGCATCACCGAAAGGAGTACGACCTGCTGCGTCGGGTTACCCACTGGACTCAAGTTGATGTCGAACGTGAACGCGCGCTTGCTCACCCGGACGCGGATGTCATCCCAACCTTTACGTGCCAGGACGGGATCGAAGAGATCTTGCCCATCCTGGGCTCCTCGCTTGTCAGGGCCGGGTGAGTGTCGACATGGGTGATTCCGAGGGCACTCAACCGGTTTCGGCACCTGCCTCGCCGGGCGCGCAGGACCGGATGACACTCGACCAAGAAGTAGGTCATTACATCGAAATGTGGAAGCAGAGCGTCGAGGTGCAGATGCACTTCAACGACATTGAGTGGCGGATCCGCGGGCTCGCGCTAACGGTGGCCACGTTCGCGTTAGGCGCTGCCGGAGTCGCCGCGAAGGATGCACTCGAGTCGGTTGGTTCTCTCTAGGCGCCCTCGTCATCGTGATAGGGCTCCTCCTCTGGTACGCGTTCTACTTCGTCGACAGGGTCTGGTATCACCCGCTCCTTAAGGCATCTGTGGCTCACGGCACCAAGATCGAGGACGAGATCAAGAGGAGCCTTCCGGAGGCTGGCATGACTGCAGCCATCACGGCGGGAAGCTCGCACCAGACCAGCCCTGTGCGTCAGGCTGAGGTGAGACACCCCTTCTGAGTTCCTTTCCTGTGCACGGGGCGGAGAAGCGAGACACCTGATGACCATGACGTTGGCTGATGCCGCCCGCCTCGATGGTGGGGTGGTGACCCCGAGAGCTGAGCAGCCCAAGCGCCGGATGTTCACCGCGGAGTACAAGGCGCGGATCTTGGATGAGTACGACGCGGCGGAGCGGGGTGAGCGTGGCGCGATCCTGCGCCGCGAGCACCTGTACTCATCCCACATCACCGAGTGGCGCAAGGCTGCCGAGGCCGGTGCGACCGCGGCGCTGGGACCCAAGAGCCCGAAGACCCGGGACCGCCGCGACCGGGAGGTCGAGCAGCTGCGAGCCCGGGCAGAGAGGGCCGAGGCCGAGCTGGTCCGGACGAGGGCGGCGTTGGAGATCGTGGGAAAAGCACACGCGCTCTTGGAGATGCTCTCCGAGAGCACGAACCTGCCGAAGCGGCCGCGGTGATCAACCCCGCCGTCGACGAGCTCGCCGAGCAGGTCGGGGTGAAGTATGCCTGTGCGTTGCTGGGCCGGCCCCGCGGCAGCCACTACCGAGCGAAGAAGCCGCCGGTCCACGGACCGGCACCCAAGCGGCCCACGCCACCCAACGCCCTCACGCCGGCCGAGCAGGCCCAGGTGCTGGCCGTGCTGACCAGCGAACGGTTCTGTGACAAGAGCGTGTCCCAGGCCTGGGCCACGCTGCTGGACGAGGGCACCTACCTGTGCTCGATGTCCACGATGCACCGGATCCTGCGCCGCAACGACGCAGCCGGGGAACGTCGCCGGCAGGCGGTCCATCCGGCGAAGAAGAAGCCCGAACTGCTGGCCACCAGGTCCGGGCAAGTCTGGTCGTGGGACATCACCAAACTCCGCGGCCCCGGCCGTGGGATCTGGTTCCAGCTCTACGTCGTGCTCGACATCTTCTCCCGCTACGTCGTGGCCTGGACCGTCCAAGCCTGCGAGGACTCGCAGATCGCCAAGACCATGCTCGAGGAGGCATTCGGCCTGCACGGCATCCCCGACGCGGTCCACGCCGACAGTAAGACTGTTGCCTGCCTAGGTGCTCCCGGGTTTCGTGACTCGCACGCCGATCGACCCTGGGGGCTACCGTGGTGTCGGAGGTGTTCTCGCAGCATCC
>NZ_BAAAPN010000080.1:0-2715 GCF_039531165.1 Nostocoides vanveenii
CATCGACACCCTGCCCAGCATCAAAGCCGAGCAGGGCTCAATAGACTGACCAAACCGTTCACTTCTCGAACGCCGGAACCGACCAGTTTTCGAGCGCCGTCCACACCATGGCCTGGCGACGTGCCCGCTGTCGTGCCGCCTGCTGTGAGGTCAACTCGATCACGCTCCTTCGTCCGCCGCCGAACACTCGGCGTTGAACTCCAAAAGCGCAGGTGGCGTCTCCGCGGATCACGGTGATGTCAGTTCAACGGGCCGACGATTCGTGCTCAAGAAATGTCAGAAACACCTCATGCATTCGCGGAGTAGCGTCATTTCGCTGTGATGTAATGAGTGAATGGAATCGTCAGTCGAGAAGGCAGGTGATCGGGCGATTGCGCGGAAGTCCCCGCGGGCGCCGGGGCAGGTCTTGGAGTGCGGCTGGTGTGGCGGGCCTGTCATCGTCCAAGTCCGCGGTCGCATGCCGAAGTGGTGTTCCTCGACCTGCCGGACGCGGGCATCCGAACGGCGCCGGGCCGCAGCCGACGGGCTGGCTGCGGTGAAGGTTGTCGAGCGCGACATCGAGCGCATCAAGACGGTCACGGTCGTTCAGCATCACACTCGGCAGGTCGAAGTCGAGGCGGTGCCGTGGCCGTCGGCGACGAGCGATTGGGTGACGGCAATCCGTGGTCTGACTCAGCGCGTCGAGACCGGCAGGGTCTACGACCGAGACCTTGAGTCGCTCGCCGGCGCCGTCAACGATCTGGTCGGTGCATTGGTCCGGAGAGGCCAGCATCGTTGACGTTCGACGTGCGCCGGACTGGTTCGGCTGAAGCCAACACGACCGTATGGCCGCTCGGCCCGCGCGAGTTATGCGCATAGACCACTCGGTAGAGAGTCAAGAGCCCCGTAGAGTGTGACAGTGGTGATAGAAGCCCTGCAGCGATGGCGAACGTAAACTTCCGAGACCCCCCTGTCGTCGAGGTGGCTCTGAGCGTGCAGTTCGAGGCCGTTCCAGGATTGGCGTCATACCGGTCGGGTGAGTTGTATGGCCGCTGGTCGGGGAAGTATCCGGTCGTGTCGCAACAGAGTGAATTGCCGCCTCTCCCTCCGCTTGATGCTGAGGATGGGGACTTGTTCCTCCAAGTCGGTGGCTCCTCTGGGTCGCGCCTGTGGTTCGAAGCCGAGGACGGCGGCTATCTGATCCAACTCCAAGCCGACCGACTGACGGTCAACTGGCGGAGGCTCACGACGCAGGCCTACCCCAGATACCCCGAAGTGCGGAGCCGGTCGTGGCCGCATGGATGGTTTGGTCGGGGCACTGGGGGGACCCCCGCACGCTAATCAGATCGAAGTGATCTACGTGAATCGGGTGCCTCGCTCGCCTGATCGGGTTCTCTAGGGCTGGGACAACCCCATATGTGTGCAGGAGGACGGACGCTTCAACGCAGTGTTTGAGCGGTCACTGCGGCTCCCCGCTGCAAGATTGGTCAAGGGGCAGACAGTCCTTGGTGGCCGTTATGGGGAACTAACGGAAACGATGCTCTCGTTGATGGTGCGTGCGGTGCCGGAAGCGGCAGACATGCCGATCTTCGCGATAGACGCTGCCCGCGAGTACATAGTCACTAGATTCAAGGCAATAACGGACACGTCGATGCACGAGGAGTGGGGTGTCGTGGATGGCTCAGACGCTTAGTGCCCAGCGTGGGGTCGACCCAAGTTCAATCTCGTGGCGGCCGTCGCTTTCGCTTGCGGCTCCGGGCTTGGATGACTGCTCCTGGCCGGGACTCGAGTGGCGGCCGGCATCTGAGCGCGCCGTCGCTGCGCTCCTGACTCGCAATCAGCTCCGCGCTGAGAGTCATGTGCGCGACATCGCGGTCGCCTTCCTGGCCAGCTTGTGGAGCGCCGACATGCCCCTGCCAAACCGCCTGCTGCCCCAAGCCTTCCAACTGCCTGGGGGTGGCATGCAGCTGGAATGGCATGCGGGCAGCGACCATGTCGAGGTCTCCATCGAGGCGAGCGGCGTGGTCGGCCTTTACATCGATTCGACCTCGGGCTCATTTGACCTGGAGGTGGTCCCCAATGGGTCGCCCATCCCGCGCGTGCTCTTCGAGACTATTCAGCGGATCACGACGGCTGCCCGGGATGCGCACGCTGCGCGTTAACGTGACAGAGGATTCTCACCGCAGGGTCCCCATGGTCCCGAGTCATCTGCCCATTGATCAAGCCTCTCTGCGCTACCTGCCGCCGTCCTCCGCCAAGTTCAGGCCTCACACCCATGAGGACGGGTTGTCGGTATACAGGCGAGCAGGTCTTGAGAGCATTGGACTGGGCGCGGAAGACGTGGCTCGAGCTGGCAAGGGGCCGGCGGTGGTTGCTGGCCTTCAGGATGTTCATCTCCTCGCGCAGGGCCCTAGAGATTGCGGACGACCCCATGCCTGTGCCGCCTGATGTCTCCCCCGCACACGCACTCATCACCGGTTGGCGTTCAATGACAGATGCAGAGAGCCGGCGTGTGGCCAGGGCTCTCGCGAAGTTGGCCACCTGCGTTTACCCCGACTCGGATTGGCATATCGCTGCGTCCTTAGTGAAGGCGCGGGCAGAGCAGGCATAGGTGTGGAATCCCTCCCAAAGAGGCTCTTCCGATTTGAGGGTGTAGCCGGTTGTCGGCGTGGGGGCGTGTCGGTGTCGGGTTGATGGGTCGAGGTCTTCCGATGATGGGAGTTACGACTCTGCCCA
>NZ_BAAAPN010000081.1:0-3666 GCF_039531165.1 Nostocoides vanveenii
ACGTCGTGTCGGGCAGATCCCATGACCGTCAGCGGGCAGAACTCATGACCGCCGGCGGGCAGCTTCATGGCCGTCTCCGGGCAGTTTCTCGTGTCCGTCGACACAAACGGATGGTCTTCCACAACTGCCTCGCCCTGGCCGTCGAACGCGAGCTGCTCACGGCCAACCCGCTTGGCCGCGTCCGGTGGCGTCCGGCGAAGAACACCGAGGCCGTCGACCCCGCCACCGTCGTCAACCCCACCCAAGCCCGTGCCCTGCTCGACGCCGTCCGCCAGGTGCCGGGCGGGGAACGCTACGTCGCCTTCTTCGGCCTGCTCTACTACGCCGGCGCCCGACCCTCCGAAGCGATCGTCCTGCACTGGGACGACATTCAATGGCCCGAACGCGACGGCGACTGGGGCTGGCTCCGACTACGACGCTCCCAAGCCGCCATCTCCAGCGCCTGGACCGACACTGGGCACCTCGGCCCACGCCAACTCAAGCACCGCCCCATCGGAACCATCCGACCCGTTCCCTGCGCCCCCGAACTGCTCGAACTCCTGCAAGCCCATCGCAACCTCTCCTCGAGCGTGGACGCTCGCGTCTTCAGCGGACCGCACGGCGCCGACCTACGCAACGAGACCTACGACGCGTCTGGCAAGCCGCCCGGGAGCACGCGCTGACCCGCCAGCAAGCGGCCAACGGACTGGCCAAGACTCCCTACACGCTGCGCCACGCCTGCGTCTCTACGTGGCTCGCGGCCGGCGTCGACCCAACCCAAGTCGCCGCCTGGGCCGGCCACTCCGTCTCCGTCCTCCTCCGCGTCTACGCCCACGTGATGGATCAGGGATCAACCGACGCGTTGGCAAGGATCGCAGACGCAATGCAGGATCGCCCGCCTCATCCAGGGCACCTCGGATGAGCACTCGTAGTCGGCGATCGGCGGACCGTGATCGACAATCAGAAAGGCAGACCTGCTGGGCCGCCAATGCGCTCCCGTCGCGCCCAGGTGACTCACGAGGCCTCGTGAGTCACCTGGGCTAGCTTCGGCCGAAGACCTTTGTGGCGGCCCGCCAGAACTCATCGCCCAGAACCGCCCGAATGAGAACGAGGACCAGGTGGGCTGTTAGTCTCAGCAATCGTGCTGGGAGCTGAGCTAGCCGCTGAGTACCCAAAATAGCACTCAAGAGGGATTGGTTCCTCTCGCTCCCGTGCATGGTGAACAGGGCCCAGCCGGCGAGAACGGAGACCTTGGCTGCAAGCTCCACGTTGTTGTCAAAGGACAAAGCTAATGCCAACGGTCCCCCAACGGCGATAGCTGGCACCAACGGCGGTACGAATAACGGCCTTGGCCATGGTGACAGCAGCAAGACTGCCGCGGCGACCACTTCAGGAAGCGCGTAGTGCCATGAACCCAAGCCAGTAGTGGCCGGGAGAAGACCCGAGCACGCGACGGCGGCAGCGCACGACCGTCGCCACGGAGAGAGACGTTGGCCCTCTATGTTGTAGAGCGCGGTCTCGGCGCCCTCTCTTGTCTGCTCGGATTTGATCAATTTGAAGACACTCTTGGTTTCGGCGAGCAAACGAGCCCTCCTGGCAATCCAGAGCAACTGTGGCTTGGCGAGGATCCCGGGGTGAACAAATGGCTGTCCGCTGGTGTCGTCAACCGCACCGTTGAATTCCATGGCCCAGCCCGCGCTTGCGGTTGCCATGCCGAGCAGCCACGCGAAGCCTAGGACTGTCACGGCGACGCCAGGGTCGACGACACTATCAAGAAGAATGTAGGCGACAAACGCGCGCAACGCATAGCCTGACCCCACCGCAACGAAGAGGATCCCCCCCTCTGTTTGAGCGGTGTCCCAGAGATTTCGAAGATGGTCCTGGGGTAGTGGCTCAAGTTTCTCAGCGGGAATTTTCGCTACCGCATTGCGATACCTGAAGCGGCATATCTCGCGCGGTATCTCGTATGCATAAAAGGAAGAGAGGAAGAGAATGATAACCCAAGTGGCAACCTCTGGCTGCAGGAGGTGGTTCGTCGTGGTCGTGGTGTAGAACAGCCAGATTCGCAGGCATGAGACAACGACGGCTACAATCACCTGCAGTGGCGTATACGGCTTCTGCGGGTCATTTCTCCTGTTGCTCGGGAGAGTCCAGTTCCCGCTGGGATTCTCTCGCACCCCGTTCAGCAGGTAGCGAGTCTGATAGAGAATCAACTCGAACGCCAACAGGCCAAGGAGAAAGCGTCGCCAGTTTAGGTCATGGGGGTGGATGACGGATAGGGTAACGGTCACGGCGATGACCACGCCGTGGATCTCTTTCATGGCTGACAGCGGTCTGGGAAAGATGCATCGCCATATAAAATGACTCCACCCGACGTATTCGCTCCGTATGCCCTTGCTCTTGCGGAGGTCGCGCTTCTTCGCGATCTCCGCAAGATATTCAAACGAGCTGTGTGTAGCGCCGGAATTGTAGATCGCGAGGCAGATGAGGGTTACTATTCCGTAGCCTACGAAGCCTGCTGTCTTGAGGTTCGGGTTATGAACGCGACTAACGATTACGGCGACCGTGACAGCAATTGTTCCGAGGATGGCTCCTGCGAGGATCACGTAGAAGATTCGAAGGGGAAGCAGTTGCTTCGCCTCACCGCCGAAGAGTGCGCCGTTGAGACGTGATAACGCCGGTGCGCGAAGCTTCGCGCCAGGCGACTCCGCATCGCCGGAGATCGCGCGCTCGATGTTGCGCGTGTACTTTCCAATCACCCTCGCCACGAGGTAGACGTAACCAAGGGCCAGTACCGTGAGCAGTGGGACCAGGGGAATCACGAGCAATTGAGTGTCGGTGACGCAGGAAGGTTGATTCGGATTCGTGCAGGTGGGAGGCAGATTGGTGAGAAAGCCGACAACGAGGGGTGCAGCGATTGCTCCAACGGCGACTGAGGCGGCGAGCAGCGAAAATTCCACTTGGTAAAGAGATGAAAGATGCTCCAGCCAGGGCCCTTTATCAGCCTTATCTGGCAATTCCAATTCTGGATCCACCTATCGCTCCCGCCCATCGTTTCTGAACAGCGGTTTGAGTGCTTTGTCTCCCCAGCGAGCGAGCGGACGACGGCGTTGCATGTCGAGGCTAGGTACGTGAATGATCGGAACCCCCAACCTGGCGGCGAGTAGGCCGTCCGCGAAGAGCTGGTCGCCGATGACGCAGGAGATGTCACCGGGGAGGCGCCACAGTCGGGTGAACGGCTTTCTGGCGCGAGCGACGACCGGCAATCGACTGTCGAGCTGTTCGGCGCCACCTCGATTGGTGACAACTAGGACGCCATGCCCGTTCGCGAGAATGGGTCCGAGTACAGCCAAGAGCGCGCTACGAGACGCGTTGAGCGGGAATCCCGTGGGGCCAAGCGTGCCGTCGAGATCAACCAGAACGGTGCCTGGGCGAGCACGGGCGTGTTGAACGGCCTCTTGAAGATCTCGGGCGGTTACGACCGACCAGCGCATCCGGGCTCCGTAGGGTGTGACAGGGTCACGAAACTACCGGATGGCGGCCAATCACGGCTTGCAATCAGCAATTGGACTGAGCGGGCAGACCTGTCAAGGGCCAGTAGGAACTGCCCAGTGGCGGTCATGAGACCTGCCCGCTGACGGTCATGAGAACTGCCCGGTGGTGGCCATGGGATCTGCCCATGGGGGC
>NZ_BAAAPN010000082.1:0-4769 GCF_039531165.1 Nostocoides vanveenii
CATCGACACCCTGCCCAGCATCAAAGCCGAGCAGGGCTCAATAGACTGACCAAACCGTTCACTTCTCGAACGCCGGAACCGACCAGTTTTCGAGCGCCGTCCACAAAAGGGCTGAGCGGTCGATCCACTGCCATCGCGGGCATGCTGCCGCCGAGGGTGATGCTGGTCTTGCTACTCGGAGTCTGGGGCGGTGACTGGGGGAGGGTCTGTGCCGGAGGCGCGGCGGCGCATGAGGCTCAGCTTCGGCTTCTTCCGGTTTGCGCGGGGTAGTCGTGGGTGGTCACTGACCTCGCCGGTCGCCGGGGCGAGGTTGACCATCCAGGGATCGTCGAGTCCGCGGGAGTCGTACCAGGCTTGGATGCTGCGGAGGTTGGTGCCGAGGAGGGAGAAGGCGGCGGCGATGCCCTGTCCGGCGCTGTTCCGCACCTGGGTGTACATCCGGTTGAGGCTCCCGAAGTGGTGTCTTGCCAACGAGATGCCGGTCTCGGAGGCGTTGCGTCGGCTGTAGCTGGCGTACCAGTCGGTGGTCATCCAGATGTCGCGTTGCCGGATCTTGATCTCGTCTTGGGGGCCGAGCGTGAAGCTGGTCGAGCAGACACACGGCTCGCCCTTCTTGCACCGAGTCTTTGGCAGGCGTGACCATCGCATCGACTCAGGGGAGTTCGGGCAGCGAACGCGTTTGACGTGAGGATCGGCTGGGCCGCGGAACCGTTGACGGCCGTCGGGTCCGAGCGAGGTCAGTGGTTGGCAGGCGAAGGGCAGCAGCCGGTCGTAGAGCTCGTGGATGCGGGCCTTCTCAGCCGGGTGTCCTGGAGTCTGGGCACCGGCAGGTTCTTGTAGTGGGCTTCGGGAGTGCCGGCGATGAAGACACCGCCGTTCGTCGTGATCATCCCTGCTGGGATCGCCGCCGAGCAGATGTAGGACATGACCTCATCGAGGTGAAGCGTGAGCGAGTGGCCCGGGTTGTCCGGGTCGTCGATGGTCAGGCCGTCCCGCGCCGCACGCTCCAGCTTGAGCGAGGCGCGCACGATCTGGGAGTAGGAGATCGGGCCCCGCAAACCGAGTGAGGCACGCTGGTCGCGGGTGAGTTCCGCGATCATGTCGGCGATCTTGCCGCGGTAGAAGTTCCTCTCCTGGATGCAGACGTGGAGGCAGCAGGCGATCAGGAAGCCGCGGAAGGGAAGGTTGCGGGGGCGACCGCTCTTCGCAGTTAGCGCCTCTGCGATCGCGAGGAGGTGCGGGGAGCGGTCGACCGCTGCTGTGACATACCGGAGTTGCTCGGCCACGGAACGACTCCGCGGTCGAAACTTGGGCTCCGGCGTCGCCATGGGCGGTCGAAACATCGCTTCAGTCCACGTCAGCCATGCGGCGCCGCGTGACGACGGGGTCGGGGTCGGACAGGTGCGGGAGGAGAAGTGTGAAGGCCTTGGTGGTGACGAGCCCGGCCTCGCGCAGGAGCGCGACGACGTTGACGTTGCGGTTGAGGTGGTGGACGAGCCAGGTCGATCGCAGCCGCTCTGTCTCGAGGGGAAGGTCGGTTGGGGTCTGGATGTAGCGCAGGGCATGCCAAGTTCGGGCGCGGTCCCACTCGCGATCCGGCGCCCCAACGAAGGGCTCGTCGGGGTGTTCCTCGGCAAGGCGCCACAGAGTCGGAACGAAGCTCGAGCGGACCGTGATGGTGCGTGCGCGGCTGCCGGTCACGGAGAGGCGCGTGACGTCACCGTCGCGAGTCAGTCCGGCCCCGGATGCGGTGAGGTACTCCCGAGCCCACAACCCGGCACCGAGCCCGAGAGCGAGGAACGCGTCGAGCCCGCGGATCTTCAAAGCACTGGCCGGCAGCCGCACGGCCGACATGATCCTTGGAGATATCGCGGTCCAGGAAGAAGTTCCACAGACTGCCAGAGTTGAGTACACCATTGGTCCTGACGCGAAGGTCCTGGAGTGGGCGGGCGAGCAGGGAGTTGCACCGTTCACGCGCATGTCGATCTTCGACAGCCCTGCCGTGAACTTCCACGTCGACGACGACCTGGAGTACGTCTACGTGCCAACGGTGCTCTCGTTGTTTAGCCACGTGAACACCGCGATCAAGGGCGTCCACGACCGGATCAACGGCGCGATTCGGGAGCTCGCAGTGGGCTCAACGACTCTCCTCAGCCGCTTCCCGAGAGAGTCGACCATCTACCCGTTCGTTGAGACGCTTGGCGCCTCAACGGACCTGGCCGCGCTTAACGCCCAGGCTGACCGTGGCTCAGACGTCGACCAGCGGATAGACGCCCTGCGTCGAGCGGTCGCCGCGCTCGAAGCGGACGCCCTCTCGACGCAGATCGCCGAGCGTGCCGCCAAGGACGACTCGTCCTACTCGGGAGCGACCTTCTCGATCCTGCGGCTGGAGGCGCGCGCGGAGTCCACCCTGCTGGTGTGGACGGCGACGCACCCCCGGACCCTGGCGGCCGGATCGGACTTCGACATCACCAAGGTCGACAACTTCCCCGTGCTGCAGACCAAGACCGACCGGTTTGCTGTTCTGACCCACCAGACCCCCACCGGCCAGAGGCAGTGCGTGTGCTCCGACGTGCGCGTCATGCGCGCCGAGTCCAACCCGCAGGGTGCCCTCTATCCGCCACTGCCCAAGGGCACCGCCTCGGTGGTGCTCACCTCCCCTTGGTTCGCCGATGTCACGGTGCGTGTGAGCCAACCGTGACCTCGGAGGATGCGACACCGTCGGCAGTCGTTGGTTAGAGTCGAATGCGGATCACGCAAGACGTCAGATACCGCAAGGGGGAGTTCGTGAAGAACCTGCGTGTTGCCGCAGGCGCCCTGACAACCGCTGTGCTGCTGATGCCAGCCGCGGCCGTCGCTGCGCCCGCGCCCCTTCCCACGGTGGAGGGTGTGCCCGTGCTCGCTCGCGCGTGGATCTCGAACACCCGGGACGGAGGGTCGGCAGTCCTCACTGTCCACGGGGTGCGCCGCATCGAGGGTGCCACGGTCGTCTACTTCTCGATGGGACTCCCCAAGGGCGCGCCCGCTGACGCCAATCGGCTCTTCAGCTACTACGGTGGCGGCTTCTGGAACACCTTGACGGTGGGCAACTCCGCCTCGGGCGCCGAGTGTGCCGTCTCACTGCTGGACATCGCCGGCGGCAAGGCCTATTCCACCCTGCCGATCTCGGACGCCAACTCTTGCCTGGGCACCAAGGGCATCGACTTCTCGCCACCTGCCGACAAGCCCAATGCTGCGGTCGTGGGCTGGTCGATCGTCGCCCCACTCCCCAAGGACGTCACGACGGTGGACGTCTTCATCAGCTCGCAAGTCCTCCCGGACGTGCCTGTGGAGGACGGTCTCCTGGAGCCGGTCTCACAAGACCCCGTGCCCGTGGTCGGGACGGGCTGGCCCAAGATCCCCACTGCCCGTCTCAGCGAGGTCGTCGACGCCGACAAGGCGGTGTTCCCCTTGATGAGCCGGGTGCAGCCGATCGATGTCCCGGTCGCCGAGGCGCAGACGAGCGAGGGTGTGCAACTGGAGATCCCTGCATCGGTCCTCTTCGAATTCGACAGGTCCGACCTGCCCCCCGCTGCCGGTGAGGCGATCGACGCGGCGGTCGCCAAGATCACCGCCGCCGGCACGTCAGGGGCCATCACGGTCACCGGCTACACCGACAGCACCGGCGACGACGCCTACAACCAAGCCCTCTCCGAGCGACGGGCCCAGTCGGTCCTCGCGGCCCTGCAGGCCAAGCTGCCGGGGACCATCACCCTGACCGCCGAGGGAAAGGGTGAAGCCGATCCGATCGCCGACAATGGCACCGATGACGGTCGAGCACTCAACCGCCGGGTGACGATCACCCTTCCGAAATGAGGGGCACGATGAGGCTCAACCGAGCGGCGTGGGGTCTGACCGTGGCCGCAGCCGCAGGTCTGCTGCTGGCCGGCTGCAACGAGGGCGGCGGGACGACCCCGTCACCTGACGCGTCAGGCACATCCAGCAGCACCGCGAGCAGGAGCCCCGCGCTCAAGGACAGGTCGGCCGAGGTCATGGCGGGTATGACCGCCCCGACGGAGGTGGCACGGACCAAGGGCAAGGCCGCGTCGGAGCTGGACGGTGCCACGCTGGTGATTTACAGCCTTACCCGCACCGACACCTCCACAGTGCTGACGTTCGCCCTGACCGGACCCGGGTCCGGACCCCGGCTTGCCCCGGGCCATTGGCCCCGTTTCCCGGTGCTCAAGACCGACAAGGACACCTATCCCCCGGTGACCTGGCTCAAGGAGCCCACGGCCGAGGACCCCTGGTACGTCGTCCACAACCCCATGATGTGGCCCAAGGCCGACGTGCTCACCCCGCCGCAGACCGTGCTCTATCCATCGCTTCCGGCTGGGACGACGAGTATCACGCTCACCGGCACGTGGTTCGAGGACGTCACCGTCGCGGTGAGCTGACCCCCGCGACGGCGCTCGGCGCCGCCCTCACTCGGCGAGGCGGACGGTGAACATCTTCTTGAGCTGACCGGGCGGGGTGAGCAATTGGGCTCTTCGCCATTGAGTGTGGGGTCATAGGTTGAGTCCGCCGCCGGTGAGGAGCATGCGGAGGCGGTAGTTGTCGCGGTTGCGGAAGCCGCGGGCGATGCGTCGGTGGAGTTCGATCAGGCCGTTGATGGCCTCGGTGCTGCCGTTGTTCGCGCCGTCGGTGTCGAAGTAGCCCAGGATGGGTTTCGTCAAGTTCTCTGGCCCCGGCTGTGGTCGTGAATCTTGGCCCCGACCGTGAGGTGAGCG
>NZ_BAAAPN010000083.1:0-5532 GCF_039531165.1 Nostocoides vanveenii
TGAAGCTTGAAGAACTCCAATTCTGTTTCAGCACAGGGGCATTCTCATGTTCCGACGCGCCGGATCACCTCACCACGCCAAGTCCGTCGGTGGATCGAGGCTTAGCCGAGATGCTCCTCGACCCAGGCACCGAGCACCCGTGCCGAGGTATCAACCAGGGCAGGCCACTCCAGCGCGCCTTCGTCGGCATTGTCCGAGACATGCTTGACCAGCCGCACCGAGGCGCCGAAGGACGCAGCGGCATACGCGATCGCGAAGCCCTCCATGTCGACCAGGTGCGCATCCTGCGCCAGCCGGTCCCGCACGGCAACGTCGGTGACGAAGGTGTCACCCGTCGCCAACACCACATCGGCCGCTCCGCAGCCCAGATCGATCCGCTGCGGCGGATAGCCGAGCAGCCCCAAGGCGAGATTGACATCGTGATTGACCACCACGCCTGGGTGAAACAGCCCGGTCAGCCCGTCGCGCAGCGCCCCGGCCGTCCCAATGTTCACCACCTCGACCGCGCTCGGATCGCCGTATGCCGCCAGCGCCCGGCAGGTGGCCACCGCCGCCGCCGTCTTGCCTACTCCAGTGACGAGAAGCGGCATACCGGCGGGGACATAGCGCGCCTCGCGCCGCGTCGCGGCGATCACCAGAACGGGCATACCGGCTCCTCGGCGACGATTCGGGCGCAGGCGTTCGCGCGGTTAGCCTTGACCCTATGCCTGAGTTCATTTACGTCTTCTCGCGCGCGCGCAAGGCGCATGGGGAGAAGGTCATCCTCGATGATGTCACCCTCTCCTTCCTCCCCGGCGCCAAGATCGGCGTCGTCGGCCCCAATGGCGCCGGCAAGTCCACGGTCCTGAAGATCATGGCCGGCCTTGAGCAGGCGTCCAACGGGGAGGCGCGGCTGACCCCGGGCTACAGCGTCGGCATCCTCATGCAGGAGCCCCAACTGGACGAGACCAAGACCGTCCTGGGCAATGTCGAGGAGGGGGCCGGTGACATCAAGCGGGCGCTCGATCGCTACAACGAGATTTCCGAACTGATGGCCGACCCGGACGCCGACTTCGATGCGCTGATGGCCGAGATGGGTCAGCTGCAGGAGAAGATCGACGCCGCGGACGCCTGGGATCTCGACTCCCAACTCGAGCAGGCGATGGACGCGCTGCGCTGCCCGCCGCCGGACGCCGAGGTCGCCGTGCTCTCTGGTGGTGAGAAGCGCCGGGTCGCCTTGTGCAAGCTGCTGCTGCAGAAGCCGGACCTGCTGCTCCTCGATGAGCCGACCAACCACCTCGACGCCGAGTCGGTGCTGTGGCTCGAACAGCACCTCGCCGCCTACCCCGGCTGCGTTGTCGCCGTCACTCACGACCGCTACTTCATGGACAACGTCGCCGAGTGGATCCTCGAGCTCGACCGCGGCCGCGCCTACCCCTATGAAGGCAACTACTCCACCTATCTGGAGAAGAAGCGCGCCCGCCTGGAGGTCCAGGGCAAGAAGGACGCCAAGCTCGCCAAGCGCCTCGCCGAGGAGTTGGAGTGGGTGCGCTCCAACGCCAAGGCCAAGCAGACCAAGTCCAAGGCCCGCCTCGCCCGCTATGAGGAGATGGCGGCCGAGGCCGAGCGCACCCGCAAGCTCGACTTCGAGGAGATCGCGATCCCGCCGGGCCCGCGCCTGGGCTCGGTCGTCATCGAGGTCGACAAGCTGCGCAAGGGTTTTGGCGAGCGCATCCTCATCGACGGCCTGTCGTTCACGCTGCCGCGCAATGGCATTGTCGGCGTCATCGGCCCCAATGGCGTCGGCAAGACCACGCTCTTTAAGACCATCGTCGGCTTCGAGGATCCCGATGCCGGCAAGGTCAAGGTCGGCGAGACCGTCAACATCTCCTATGTCGACCAGAACCGTGCCGGCATCGACCCCAACAAGAACCTCTGGGAGGTTGTCTCCGACGGGCTCGACTTCATCAAGGTCGGTCAGGTCGAGATCCCCTCGCGGGCGTATGTCAGCCAGTTCGGCTTCAAGGGCCCCGACCAGCAGAAGAAGGCCGGCGTGCTTTCCGGTGGTGAGCGCAACCGTCTCAACCTGGCCTTGACGTTGAAGCAGGGCGGCAACCTGCTGTTGCTCGACGAACCGACCAACGACCTCGACGTCGAGACCCTCGGCTCGCTGGAGAACGCGCTGCTCGACTTCCCCGGGTGCGCCGTCGTCATCAGCCACGACCGGTGGTTCCTCGACCGCGTCGCCACGCACATCCTCGCGTGGGAGGGCACCGACGAGGACCCGAGCAGGTGGTTCTGGTTCGAGGGCAACTTCGAGGCCTACGAGAAGAACAAGATCGAACGCCTCGGTGAGGAGGCCGCACGCCCGCACCGGGTGACCTACCGCAAGCTCACCCGCGACTGATCGAGCCGCGCGAGGGGAGGGGTCAGGTCACGCCGACGAGGCGCAAGCCCAGGCGGCCATAGGTCGCGCCGATCTCCTCTGGGGTGCGCTTGCTGCCGGGCTGATACCAGCGGGCCACGTCGATGCACAGCGAGAGCAGGGCGAGGGTGGTGTCGGCGATGGAGTCGACCTGGAACTCGCCGCGCGCATTGCCTTCGGCCAATACCGCCCGCACGGCGGCGTCGATCTCCTTGCGCAGCGCCAACACGCTCTCGCGGTGCCCGGGCGTCAAGTGTCCGAACTCGTATTGCACAATGCGCCCGATGCGATATTGCTCCGCGTGCCACCGTGAGAAGTTGGTCATGATGGCTTCAAGCGCCACTGTCGGTGGTCCGGACGCAGCAGCGTCGACGATCATGTCGCGCGCGGCCGTGTGACCCCGCATACAGATCGAGTAGAGCAGCGCCTCCTTGGAGGCGAAGTGGACGTAGACGCCGGCGGGGGAGAGGCCGGCGCGGCCGGCGATGTCCCGCGTAGTCGTCGCGTGAAAACCCTTGTTGGAGAACGCATCCGCTGCTGCCTCCATGAGCCGGAGAGCGGTCTCGGTGACCCCCTCGGTCAGGGGGATGGCGTGCACGTCATAGGTGCGTACCCGCGCTCCGATGCGCAGGCGGATGCCGTCCGTCATGTTGACAAGCATGCCCGATAGTGCGAAAACTAAGCAAGCGCTTAGCACCGTCGACGAAGGAGCCGTCCATGCCACGCAATCTCTACGATGCCGACCACGAGGAGTTCCGGGCAACGGTCGCCGAATTCGTCGAGCGCTCGCTCAAGCCGCGTGCCGAGGAGATGCTCGCCGCCCATTCCATCGACCGCGAGGTCTGGCGCGAGGCGGGCAAGCAGGGCCTCTTCGGCCTCGACATCCCCGAGGAGTTCGGCGGCATGGGCGCCGACGACTACCGCTTCAATGCGATCAGCGCGGAGGAGTTGAGCAAGTTCAACGCCGCCGTCTCCTCCTGCTTCGGCATCCACTCCGATGTCTGCCCGCCCTATATCGTCGACCTCGGCACCGACGAGCAGAAGCAGCGCTGGCTGCCTGGCATGGCGTCCGGTGAGCTGATCTGCGCGATCGCGATGACCGAGCCCTCCGGCGGGTCCGACCTCGCCGCCCTGAAGACCACGGCCGTTCGCGACGGGGACGACTGGGTGATGAACGGCTCCAAGACCTTCATCACCAACGGCTACCAGTGCGATCTGGTCATCGTCGCTGCCCGGACCGATGTGACCAAAGGCCCCAAGGGCATCACCTTGTTCATGGTCGAGGACGGGATGCCGGGCTTTAGCCGTGGCCGCAAGCTCGACAAGGTCGGCCAGGAGGAGTCCGACACAGCCGAGCTCTTCTTCGGAAATGTGCGTGTCCCCGACGCCAACCGCATCGGCCCGGAGGGGATGGGCTTCATCGCGATGATGCAGCGCCTGCCTCAGGAGCGCGTCGGCGCGGCGGTCTCGAATGTCGCGCATGCCAAGCAGATCCTGCTCGAGACGATCGACTACGCCAAGGAGCGCAAGGCCTTTGGCCAGCCGATCGGCTCCTTCCAGCACAACAAGTTCAAGATCGCCGAGTTGGTCACGGCCATCGAGGTCGCCGAGGCCTATGTCGATGACTGCATCGAGGCGCACGCCCAGCAGAAGCTGTCGGCGGTCGACGCCGCCAAGGCCAAGTGGTGGAGCGCCCAGGTGCAGAACGACGTCCTCGACGAGTGCGTCCAGCTGCACGGTGGCTACGGCTTCATGAACGAATACCGCGTCGCTCGCGCCTGGCGGGACGCCCGCGTCACCAAGATCTGGGCCGGCTCCAACGAGATCATGAAGGAACTCATCGGACGGGACCTGGGCCTGTGAGCGACGACGCCCGTATGCCGCACGCCGGCTCGGTCGCCATTGTCACCGGTGCCTCGCGCGGGATCGGTTACGGCATCGCCGAGCGTCTGGTCGCCGACGGCGCCCGCGTGGTGATCACCGCGCGCAATCAGGAGTCGTTGGATGCCGCGGTTGCCGCGCTCGGCGGGCCGGATCACGCGGTCGCGGTGGCGGGCAATGCCGCCGACGACGCGCACCAGAACGCCGCGATCGCGGCGGCCGTGCAGGCATACGGCAAGGTCGATCTGTTGGTCAACAACACGGGGATCAACCCGGTCTACGGCCCCATCATCGACACCCCGATCGAGGCGTCGCGCAAGATCATGGAGACCAATGTGATCGCCGCGCTGTCGTGGACGCAGAAGGCGATTGCGGCGGGGCTGGGCAAGGACGCGCCGGGCGCGATCGTCAATGTCGCGTCCGTCGCCGGGCTTGGGGCGACCGGCGTGATCGGAATGTATGGCGTGTCCAAGGCCGCGCTTATCGCGCTCACCCGTGAACTCGGTATGCAACTCGGCCCGGCCATCCGCGTCAACGCGGTCGCGCCCGCCGTGGTCAAGACCAAGTTCGCCGAGGCGCTGTATGCCGCGGACGAGGACCGCGCCGCGCGCCCCTACCCGATGAAGCGGCTCGGCCTGCCGGAGGACATCGCCGGTGCGGTGAGCTTCCTACTCTCCTCGGATGCGGCCTGGATCACCGGCCAGACCCTGGTGATCGACGGGGGAGTGACCCTCCGCTCCGGTGTCTGAATTCTTCCGGCAGGTTCCGCGCGCCGGGGTGTGGTCCAGACGCGGCCCGCGATCCGTTGGAGGCGCCGAACCACCGGGCAACCGCTAGCGCTCCCGTTGTGGGTCACTGCCGCTCGGTTTAGAGGTCTGCAGAGTCGGATAGCCGGGAGGCACTCGGCGACATGAGCGGCGGGGACGGCTCGCCAGGAGGGGGAGTTGGAATGGGGACGATCTTGCGACGGATCGCCTTGACTGCAGCACTGAGCGCCATGGGCGGCGCAGCCGTGCCGACGACCGCGCAGGCAGCAGCCTGGCCGGGGTCGGATGCCACGACGTCGGACTGGCCTCAGGGCGCAGGCTATAGCGACCACCGGGCGCGGGAACGCGCCGAGACGATTCTGACGCCGGGGACGGTGTCTGTCGACGGACACGAGAAACTGCCCGGAGACGGCCATGAAGCTGCCCGCCGGCGGTCATGAGTTCTGCCCGCTGACGGTCATGGGATCTGCCCGACACGAC
>NZ_BAAAPN010000084.1:0-5594 GCF_039531165.1 Nostocoides vanveenii
TCTGTCTCGCCAGACGTCGCTGCGACGTCATACACGCCATGCTCCGCAACCGCCAGCCCTACCAGCCCCGCACCGCCGCTGCCGCTTGACACCGAACATAGGGACGCCCCCTCGGTCCCGCCAACCTAACCGGTGACCTGCGACAACACGGTCCTCGTGACCCGGTCATCTCCCACGTAGGCGTCGGCGCGCCCGCCGATTTTGTCCCCAGGAAGCCCGCCACTAGACTGGATCCCTGTGTCATTCGTGCCTTCGCGGGCCCGAGGAAGCACGGCAGCAGTCCAGGGTGACTGATGTGCCCACACCTCTCGCCGGGCAAACCACGTCCACCACACCAGATGCGGTGGCGGCTGGGGAGTGCAGGGGAGAGTGGCCGATCCGACACACCCGAGCTCGGGGGTCGGCGGGCCGAGAACAAGGAGTTGCCGCGAGGACGCGGCGATAACGACGATAACGAAGGACGCAGTTTGCCTACTATCAACCAGCTGGTGCGCAAGGGCCGGCAGGACAAGGCCTCCAAGGTCAAGACCCCTGCCCTGAAGGGCTCGCCCCAGCGCCGCGGCGTGTGCACACGCGTGTACACCACCACCCCCAAGAAGCCGAACTCGGCCCTGCGCAAGGTCGCCCGTGTGCGCCTGACCAGCGGCATCGAGGTCACCGCCTACATCCCCGGTGTCGGTCACAACCTCCAGGAGCACTCGATGGTGCTCGTGCGTGGCGGTCGTGTGAAGGACCTGCCCGGTGTCCGCTACAAGATCATTCGTGGCGCACTCGACACCCAGGGTGTCAAGAACCGCCAGCAGGCCCGTAGCCGTTACGGCGCCAAGAAGGTGAAGAAATAATGCCTCGCAAGGGTCCCGCCCCGAAGCGGCCGCTGGTCGTCGACCCGGTCTACAACTCGACCCTGGTCACCCAGCTCGTCAACAAGATCCTGCTCGACGGCAAGAAGTCCATCGCCGAGCACATCGTCTACGGCGCCCTCGAAGGCGTCCGCGACAAGACCGGCACCGACCCAGTGGCCACTCTCAAGCGCGCGCTGGACAACGTCCGCCCCAGCCTGGAGGTCAAGTCCCGCCGTGTCGGTGGCGCGACCTACCAGGTCCCGATCGAGGTCAAGCCCGGCCGCGCGACCACGCTGTCGCTGCGCTGGCTGGTCGGCTACTCCCGGCAGCGCCGCGAGAAGACGATGACCGAGCGCCTGATGAACGAGATCCTCGACGCCTCCAACGGCCTTGGCGCCGCTGTGAAGCGCCGCGAGGACACGCACAAGATGGCCGAATCCAACAAGGCCTTCGCGCACTACCGCTGGTAATCGCATCCGGCCGTATGCCGTCTGCCCACCCGGGCACCACGGCATACGGCCCGCGGCCGGCACCACGAACGAAACGCACCTGATTCGCATCGAGCGAGAGATAACAGCAAGTGGCAAAGGACGTCCTGACGGACCTGACCAAGGTCCGCAATATCGGCATCATGGCGCACATCGACGCCGGCAAGACCACGACGACGGAGCGCATTCTCTTCTACACCGGGGTCAACCACAAGATCGGTGAGACCCACGACGGTGCATCCACGACCGACTGGATGGAGCAGGAGAAGGAACGCGGCATCACCATCACCTCCGCCGCGGTGACCTCCTTCTGGAACGGCAACCAGGTCAACATCATCGACACCCCCGGGCACGTCGACTTCACCGTCGAGGTTGAGCGCTCGCTGCGCGTCCTCGACGGCGCCGTCGCCGTCTTCGATGGCAAAGAAGGTGTCGAGCCGCAGTCCGAGACGGTGTGGCGGCAGGCCGACAAGTACGACGTGCCGCGCGTCTGCTTCGTCAACAAGATGGACAAGCTCGGCGCGGACTTCTACTTCACCGTGCAGACCATCAAGGACCGCCTCGGTGCCGAGCCGCTGGTCATCCAACTGCCCATCGGCTCCGAGAACGACTTCATCGGCGTCATCGACTTGGTCGAGATGCGCGCGCTGGTCTGGCCGGGCGACGCCAAGGGGGATGTCACCATGGGCGCCAAGTACGAAGTCCAGGAGATCCCGGCGGAGCTTCAGGCCAAGGCCGACGAGTACCGTCACGCGCTCGTCGAGCGCGTCGCGGAGTCCGACGACGCCCTGATGGAGAAATACCTCGAGGGCGAGGAGCTGAGCGTCGCCGAGATCAAGGGCGCCATCCGTGCCTTGACCGTCAGCAGCACCCTCTACCCGATCCTGTGCGGCTCGGCCTTCAAGAATCGCGGCGTCCAGCCGATGCTCGACGCGGTGGTCGACTTCCTGCCCAGCCCGATCGACGTGCCGCCCATGCACGGCCACGCCGTCGGCGACGAAGACGTCGAGATCATCCGCAAGCCGGACGCCGCCGAGCCCTTCTCGGCGCTCGCGTTCAAGGTCGCCGCGCACCCCTTCTTCGGGACGCTGACCTTCATCCGCGTCTACTCCGGCCGGATCAACGCGGGCACCCAGGTGCTCAACTCGACCAAGGTCAAGAAAGAGCGCATCGGCAAGCTCTTCCAGATGCACGCCAACAAGGAAAACCCTGTCGATGAGGCCCTCGCCGGCCACATCTACGCGGCCATCGGCCTGAAGGGCACCACCACCGGTGACACCCTGTGCGACATCGAGAAGCCGGTTGTCCTGGAGTCGATGACCTTCCCCGAGCCGGTCATCCAGGTCGCCATCGAACCCAAGACCAAGGGCGACCAGGAGAAGTTGGGCGTCGCGATCCAGAAGCTCGCCGAAGAGGACCCGACCTTCCAGGTCCACCTCGATGAGGAGACCGGACAGACGATCATCGCCGGTATGGGCGAGCTCCACCTCGACATCCTCGTCGACCGCATGCGCCGCGAGTTCAAGGTCGAGGCCAACGTCGGCAAGCCGCAGGTCGCCTACCGGGAGACCATCCGCCGCGGTGTCGAAAAGTACGACTACACCCACAAGAAGCAGACCGGTGGCTCGGGCCAGTTCGCCAAGGTGCAGATCGCCCTGGCGCCGCTGGACACCTCCGAGGGCGAGATGTACGAGTTCGAGAACAAGGTCACCGGTGGCCGCGTTCCCCGCGAGTACATCCCGTCCGTCGACGCCGGCATTCAGGACGCCATGCAGTACGGCACCCTCGCGGGCTACCCGCTCGTCGGTGTCAAGGCGACCCTGCTCGACGGTGGCTATCACGACGTCGACTCCTCGGAGATGGCGTTCAAGATCGCCGGCTCGATGGCGTTCAAGGAGGCCGTGCGCAAGTGCGACCCCGTGCTGCTCGAGCCGATGATGGCCGTCGAGGTCCGGACACCCGAGGACTACATGGGCGAGGTCATCGGCGACATCAACTCCCGCCGTGGCCACATCCAGGCCATGGAGGACATCAGCGGCGCCAAGATCGTTCGCGGTCTGGTCCCCCTGTCGGAGATGTTCGGGTATGTCGGTGATCTGCGGTCCAAGACCCAGGGTCGCGCGACCTACTCGATGGAGTTCGACTCCTACGCCGAGGTCCCGAAGTCGGTCGCCGAGGAAATCATCAAGAAGACCAGGGGCGAGTGACCGGTAGACTGACCGGTCGACACCCTGTCTGAAAATCCCCAATCCGCCGCCACGTCCTTGCCCGGTCGTAAGCGGTAGTTCAAGAAGAGTCCTGAGGAGGACACCAAGTGGCGAAGGCAAAGTTCGAGCGGACCAAGCCGCACGTCAACATCGGCACCATCGGTCACATCGACCACGGTAAGACGACGCTGACGGCTGCGATCTCCAAGGTCCTGCACGACAAGTACCCGGACATCAACCCGAAGTTCGCGTTCGATGACATCGACAAGGCTCCGGAAGAGAAGCAGCGCGGTATCACGATCTCGATCGCGCACATCGAGTACCAGACCGAGGGCCGGCACTACGCACACGTCGACTGCCCGGGTCACGCGGACTACATCAAGAACATGATCACCGGCGCGGCCCAGATGGACGGTGCGATCCTCGTGGTCGCGGCGACCGACGGCCCGATGCCGCAGACCAAGGAGCACGTCCTCCTGGCCCGCCAGGTCGGCGTCCCTTACATCGTGGTCGCGCTCAACAAGACCGACATGGTCGACGACGAGGAAATCCTCGAACTCGTCGAGATGGAGGTCCGCGAGCTGCTCTCCGACTACGAGTTCCCCGGTGACGACCTGCCGGTCGTCCGCATCTCGGCGCTGAAGGCGCTCGAGGGCGACGCCGAGTGGGCCAAGTCCATCGAGACCCTCATGGACGCGGTCGACGAATACATCCCCGAGCCCGAGCGTGAGACGGACAAGCCGTTCCTCATGCCCGTCGAGGACGTCTTCACCATCACCGGTCGTGGCACCGTCGTCACCGGCCGTGTCGAGCGCGGTGTGCTCAAGGTCAACGAGGAGGTCGAGATCGTCGGCATCCACACCGGCCCGGCCACCAAGACCACGGTCACCGGTGTCGAGATGTTCCGCAAGCTGCTCGACGAGGCCCGCGCGGGCGAGAACGTCGGCCTGCTGCTGCGTGGCATCAAGCGTGAGGACGTCGAGCGCGGCCAGGTTGTCGTCAAGCCCGGCTCGATCACCCCGCACACGAACTTCGACGCGAACGTCTACATCCTGTCCAAGGACGAGGGTGGCCGGCACACGCCGTTCTACGACAACTACCGTCCGCAGTTCTACTTCCGCACCACCGACGTCACTGGCGTTGTCTCGCTGCCCGAGGGCACCGAGATGGTCATGCCCGGCGACAACACCGAAATGGCCGTTGAGCTGATCCAGCCCATCGCCATGGAGGAAGGGCTGAAGTTCGCGATCCGTGAAGGTGGCCGCACCGTCGGCGCCGGTCGCGTCACCAAGATCCTGAAGTAACCCCGCACGGGGCTCCGCCCCGTGAACCCCGGAAAGGCGCGGTCCTCGCTTCGCGAGGGCTGCGCCTTTCTGTTCCGATAAACCAAGCTCGCTGCGCTCGCGGTTTCACGGGCAGTCGCCCGTACGCCGTTGCGCACCCGAACACCGCCCCGGGGGCAGGTAGGGGTGGGAAAGCGAGGTAGGCGTGCGGAATCCAGGTAGAGAGGAGGACTGCTCGCGGGATCACGTCAGGATGCTCTGCAACGCCTTGGTGCACGCGTCGCCGGCGCGGCCCTTGACCTGGTCGACATCCGGCTTAGGCCCGACGGCGAGCGAGCAGGTGAACCCGAGCTTGCCGAATTGCGCGAAAACACCCTCTTCGGCATTCGTCGGGGTCGAGCAGGTCACCGCGGCGGCGCCACCGCCGATCGCGGCGACCGGCGCGACCTCACAGGTACCGCCGGCGTCGGTCATCCCTTTGCGCCACGACTCGACGCGATCGGCGAGCGTGGAGTTGTCCCAGGTGTAGCTGACGATGAAGTCTGCCCAGGTCTTGTCCTTCTTGGCCGCGGCGCGGGTGCAGGTCCAGCGCCAGGCGCCAGACTTCAGCGTCTGCTTGGTCAGCGGGTCCTTGTACTTCTACCCGTAGGACAGCGCCTGATCGGGCTTGAGTGTCAAGGGCCAGTAGGAACTGCCCAGTGGCGGTCATGAGACCTGCCCGCTGACGGTCATGAGAACTGCCCGGTGGTGGCCATGGGATCTGCCCATGGGGGC
>NZ_BAAAPN010000085.1:0-7516 GCF_039531165.1 Nostocoides vanveenii
CGCTGTGATGGCCATCCCGCTCCTGACCTGACAACACACTCGGCCCTGACCACCGCGACCCAAGGACCCTCGAAGACCCGCACCGCAGCGCCACGCGGCACCCCCAGCCAGCCCACCCACCACAAACAGCACCAGCGCGAACATCAAGGCATCAACCGCAACCCCGTGAAAGACCGAGGCTAGCCTGCAAACACAACGGTTCGACTCCCACGAACCGAGAATCGCAGGTATGCCGTGGCCCCCCTCGCGCCCCCCTCGCGCCCCACTCCCGTCGCGCTTTCCTCACCGCGATCGGCACCGCTCCCTACTGGACGGCTCGTCCGGCGACTGCCGCCGAAATCACGACGGCGGGGATCGGGTCACCACCGACGCTGCCGGGCGGCCTGAGCGCCTTCGTCGCGGCATACGTCAACGGGGATGGCGAGATCCGCATCGACGCCACCTGGCAGGTCCGCGTCACTACCGCCGGCCAGGTAGCCGATCTGGCGAACTGGGCCACCGGCGCCGGCTGGCGGCTGCGCGCCATGGGACAGCGGCACAACTGGTCGCCGCTGACCCCCGATGCCACCGCGGCCGCCGCCCGCGTGCTCTTGGTCGACACCAGCGCGCTCACGGAGGTGTCGGTGGACTGCGCCTCGCGCCGGGTGACGGCCGGCGCCGGTGCGACGCTGGATGGCATCCAGAACGCCCTCAAGGCCAACGGGCTCGCCTTCGCCCACGCTCCAGCCGTCGGCGACCTCAGCATCGGCGGCGCCCTCGCGATCGGCGCCCATGGCACGGGCGTGCCTGCGTCCCGAGAGTCCGCGCGCCCCGGGTGGACCTTCGGATCGCTCTCCAATGCCGTCGTCAGCCTGGACGCCGTCGTGTGGGACACGGCGACCCGGCCGGTATGCCGTGCGCACCTTCACCCGCGCCGATGCCGCCACGCCCGCCCTGCTCTGCCACCTCGGCCGGGCCTTCGTCACGCGGGTCACCCTCCAGGCCGGCGCGTCGACGCGGATACGGTGCCGCAGCTATACGACCGTCTCGATGGACGCCCGGTGCGCTCGGACCCGGCCGTGGCTCTTTGATCAGACCGTGAGCAGCTTCCTCGAGAGCGCCGGTCGCGTCGACATCCTGCTCTTCCCGTTCACCTCGACGCCCTGGCTCAAAGTGTGGTCCTTGGCCCCGAGCTGGCCGTTGCTGAGCCGGCCAGTGTCGGGCGCCTACAACTACGCCTTCGCCGACGCGGTCAGCGGCCCCGTCGGCGATGCCCTGAACGCGCTGACCGGGCCGGCGACTCCGGCGCTCGGGCAACTGATGTGGACGACGACGACTCCCGGCCTGGCCGCGACGATGACGGGCGACATCTGGGGGCGACCCGGCCGATGTCACGCGGTATGTGCGCCCGACCACTATCAAGGTGACCGAGGCGGCGAACGCCGTGCTCTGCCGACGCAGTGACGTCCAACGCGTGCTCTCGGACTTCTGGTCGGCCCACAAGGCGCGGATCAGCCGGTATGCCGCGGCCGGACGCTATCCCGTCAACAACACCGTCGCGATCCGGGTCACCGGGACCGACACCGCCGCGCAGAGGCCGTCCGGCAGCGATGCCCCACCCACCCTGTCGGCCACCGCGCCCCTCCCGGGCCGGCCGGAACTGGACACCGTCGTGTGGCTCTCGGTGCTCACCCTGCCCGGGACAGCCGACAGCGACCCCTTCTTCGCCGAGACCGAGGCGTTCCTGCGCACCACGATGTCGTCCTATGCCGTCGTCCGGCCCGAGTGGTCGAAGGGCTGGGCCTACCCCCGGCCGGGCCCTACACCGACGCGACGGCGCTTACCTCGACCATCCCGGCGAGCTTCGGGCCCGCGTGGACGTCGGCCCTTCGACCCTCGCCGCGCTCGACCCCGCCCGCATCTATGCCAGCCCCCTGCTGGACCGCCTGCTCTAACCCTCGTCGAGTGGCCGGTTCAGCCCCGTCGAGTGGCCGGTTGAGCCCCGTCGAGAGGCCGGTTCAGCCCCGACGAAAGGCCGGTTCAGCCCCGACGGTCGGGCGAGGATGCGGGAATCGGAGACCGCCGGCGACTAGCGTGAGCTGCCATGAGCACCTCGCCGCGCCGGATCGGCCTGGTCACCAATCCCACGGCGGGCAAAGGTCAGGCGGCGGCGGCCTACCCACGCATCCTGGCCGGTCTGCGCGAACGCGGCCACGAGGTCGTCGACCTGGCCGGTCCGAGTGCCGGGGTCGCCCTGGCCCGCGCCCACCGCGCCACCCATAACGGCAGCATCGACATCCTGGCGGTTGCCGGCGGCGATGGCATGGTCCACCTCGGCGTCAATGCCTGCGCGCAGACCGACGTCCCCCTGCTGATAGCCGCCCTCGGCACCGGCAACGACATCGCGGCCAACCTCCGCATCCCCGTGCGCGACGAGCTCGCCACCCTCGCGCTTCTCGACGCCGGCACGACCCGGACGGTCGACCTCGGCCACGTCCTCGACGACCAGCCGCGCCCGTGGTTCGGCGGCGTGCTGTATGCCGGCTTCGACGCCGTCGTCAACGACCGCGCCAATCGCTGGAGATGGCCTCGGGGGCAGATGCGCTACAACCTCGCCGTAGTCCGCGAACTGCCGACCTTCCGGCCCATCCCGTATGCGATCACCGTCGACGGCACGCGCGTCGAGACCGAGGCGATGCTCGTCCTGGTGGCCAACGCCACGTCATACGGCGGCGGAATGCAGGTCGCGCCGCAGGCGCGGATGGACGACGGCCTCTTCGATGTCATGTGTCTCGACCACGTCAGCCGCGCCGAGTTCCTGCGCGTTTTCCCAAAGGTTTTCAGCGGCGCGCACGTCGACCACCCCGCCGTGCACCTCATTCGTGGGCGGCGGGTCCACCTCGAAGCCCACGGGATCACCGCGTGGGCGGACGGCGAGCCGCTGCGGCCGGTGCCGCTGACGGCCGAAATCGTCCCCGACGCCTTGCGCGTCTTCGCGCCCGATCGGCTGGACGCCCCATGAGCGAGCTGTCCCGCTTTGCCGCGAGCCTTGATTTCCCGCTCGATCCCTTCCAGGTCGAGGCGTGCCGTGCGGTCGAGGCTGGCAAGGGCGTGCTCGTCGCTGCGCCCACCGGCGCGGGCAAGACGGTGGTGGGAGAGTTCGCGGTGGCGCTCGCGCTCGCCCGGGGCCAGAAGGCCTTCTACACCACCCCGATCAAAGCGCTGTCGAACCAAAAATACGCCGAGCTTGTCCGCCGGCACGGCAGCGCAAACGTCGGCCTGCTGACCGGCGACAGTTCGATCAACGGAGACGCCCCCGTCGTCGTGATGACCACCGAAGTCCTGCGCAATATGACGTATGCCGGGTCCTCCACCCTGACCGGCCTCGCCTTCGTCGTCATGGACGAAGTGCATTACCTCGCCGACCGCTTCCGGGGCGCGGTCTGGGAGGAGGTCATCATCCATCTGATGCCCTCGGTGCAGTTGATCTCCCTCTCGGCGACCGTGAGCAACGCCGAGGAGTTCGGGGATTGGCTCGAGACCGTCCGCGGCAACCACGAGGTGATCGTCTCCGAGCATCGGCCGGTGCCCTTGTGGCAGCACATGCAGGTCGGGCACCGAATGTTCGACCTCTTCGCCGACTCGACGGCCGCGCCGCGCCTCGACGGCGCGATCCCGCGCCTGAACCCGCACCTGACCGAGGCCATCCGAAGCGCCGAGGAGCGCGGGTATGCCGCGGTCGCCGCCCAGCGCGGCGCTCGCGGACGCGGAGGTGACCCCGATCGACGCCGGCGGCCCGGCCCGGCGGTCAGTCGCGCCGCAAGTGGGCAGGCGACGCGCACCGACATCATCCGCGAGTTGGACCGGCAGGCACTGCTGCCCGCGATTACCTTCATTTTCAGCCGCGTCGGGTGCGAGGCGGCGGTGGGTCAACTGCTGGGCAGCGGGATCCGGCTGATCACCGAGGAGCAGGGCGAACGCAACCGTCGGCTGGTCGAGGAGCGCGCCGCAGGAATCGCCGATGAGGACCTCGGGGTGCTCGGCTATTGGGACTTCGTCGAAGGTCTGAGCCGGGGCTTCGCGGCCCACCACGCCGGAATGCTGCCGACCTTCCGCGAGATCGTCGAGGAGCTCTTCACCCAGGGTGCGGTGCGAGCCGTCTTCGCGACCGAGACCTTGGCGCTCGGGATCAACATGCCGGCGCGGACGGTCGTGCTGGAGAAGCTGGTGAAGTTCAACGGCGAGTCGCATGTCGACCTCTCGCCCGCCGAATACACCCAGCTGACCGGTCGCGCGGGGCGGCGCGGCATCGATATCGAGGGCCATGCCTTGGTGCTCTGGCGACGCGGGCTGGACCCGGTGCACGTCGCCGGGCTGGCGTCGACGCGCACCTTCCCGCTGCGTTCGAGCTTCCGGCCGTCCTACAACATGGCCGTCAATCTCGTTGCGCAAGTAGGGCGTTCGCGCGCGGCCGAGGTGCTGCAGACGTCTTTCGCCCAGTTCCAGGCCGACCGGTCGGTGGTGGGCATGGTGCGTGAGGGCAAGGAACGCCAGGAGGCCATGGATGGCTACGCCGAGGCGATGCACTGTCATCTCGGCGACTTCCGCGAGTATGCCGCGTTGCGTCACCGCCTCTCCGCCCTGGAGAAGGACGGGGCGAAGGCGCGCTCCGCGGCTCGTCGTGCCGAGGCCGCGGTCTCGTTGGAGTCGCTGCGCCTCGGCGACATCATCCGGCTGACCGCCGGCCGGCGCGCCGGGCTGGCGGTGGTCGTGGAGCCGTCCCGCACCTACCGCGGCGCGACGACCCTGCCGAGCGTGTTGACCGAGGACCGGCAGGTGCGCCGCCTGGCGCTGAGCGATGTGACCGGGCCCGTCGTGACGCTCGGGTCGATGCCGGTGCCCAAGCACTTCAACGCCAAGTCGCCCAAGTCCCGGCGCGACCTGGCGACGACGCTGCGGATCAAGGCCCCGGCCCGGCCCCGCGAGACGGCCGCCGAGGCGCCGGTCTCGGCCGGCGGTGATGATGCGCGCATCGCCGAGCTGCGCCGTCAGATCAAGGCGCACCCGTGCCATGCCTGTCCCGAGCGCGAGGTGCACGCTCGCTGGTCGGATCGCTGGTGGCGTCTGAAGAAGGAGACCTCCGGTCTGCAACGACAGGTCGAGGCCCGCACCAACACGGTGGCTCGGACCTTCCAGCGCATCTGCGGCTTGCTCACGGAGATCGGCTATCTCGGCCCCGACGGCGAGAGTTTGACCGCTGATGGCGAACGGCTGCGCCGCCTCTACTCCGACCGGGATCTGCTGGCCGCCGAGTGCCTGCGCCACGGCGTCTGGAAGCAGCTCGACAAATCGGAGCTCGCGGCCTGCGTCTCCATGCTGATCCACGAGCCGCGCTTCGACGGCGCGCAGGTGACGCCCCGGCAGCCGACGGCCAATGTCGAGGACGCCGGCGCCGCGATGCTGCGCATCTGGTCGGACCTCGCTGACCGCGAGGAGAGGGCCGGCCTGCCGGCCACGCCCGCCCCGGATGCCGGCCTGGCCTGGTCGGTGCACCGGTGGGCGAGTGGTCAGCGGCTCGAGGTGGTGCTGAAGGACCAGGACTTGGCGGCGGGCGACTTCGTGCGGCGCTGCAAGCAGATCGTCGATCTGCTCGGCCAGATCGCGAATGCCGCCGATGAACCGCACCTGCGCCGAACGGCCAAGAGCGCGGTGGATGCCGTCCTGCGCGGGGTGGTCGCCGCGGATCGGCTGGACTGATTCCGTCGCGCCGGTTGACGGCCGCGGGTCAGGGTCACGCCAGGGCGAGGGCGTCGATGACGCGGTTCATCGGGCTGGTCAAACCATATTCCGAGGCGAGAAGCGACATCGCGGACGGGTCGGCGATCTGGCTCGGCAGCAGGCCCGGATCGTCCGGCACCGGCGCGTCGTGGGCGACGCGGACCACCAACGGACCCACGTCGAGATAGGCCGAACCGGCCTCCAGATTGCGCCGCTGGGCCCCCTTGATGGCCGGGTCGCCCCCGTCGATCGCGGCGCGCAGCCCCGCCAGCGAGCCGTATGCCGTGATCAACTTCGCCGCTGTCTTCTCGCCGATGCCCGCGACACCTGGCAGCCCGTCACTGGCATCCCCGCGCAGCGTGGCCATATCGGCATACTGCTCGCCGCTGGCGATGCCGTACTTTTCGGCGAGGAAGGCCTGGTCGACCAGATCGGGGGAGCGGACGCCGCCGCGAGCCGTGTAGAGAACCCGCACGCCGGCTGCGTCGTCGACGACCTGGAAGAGGTCCCGGTCGCCAGTGACGACGTCGATGGGCAACTGGCCCTTGTGGCGGGCGACGAGGGTGCCGATGACATCGTCGGCCTCATAGCCGTCGGCGCCGATCCGGGTGATGCCGAGGGCGGCCAGCGCCCGCTCGATGATGGGGACCTGCGGCGCCAGGGCGTCGGGGACCTCCTCTTCGGTGATCGCGCCGTCGGCGAGCCGGTGGGTTTTGTAGCTGGGGATAGCGTCGACGCGGAACTGCGGCCGCCAGTCGTTGTCCCAACAGGCGATCAGGGCAGTGGGCCGGTGGTCGCGCACCAGGGTGGCGATGAAGTCGAGGAAGCCGCGGACCGCATTGACCGGGGGAGCGGTGGGGTCGGTGCGGTCGTCGGGGACGCCGAAGTAGGCCCGGAAGTACAGGCTCGCGGAATCCAGCAGCATCAGGCGAGGCGCGGTCATACGGCAATCTTGCCCGACCGGCCGATCCGAGGAACTTCCGCGCCGCGAGAGGCGCCGGGCCGTAGTCTTCGATGCGTGGAGGACCTTGATCGCGAACTTGTCCGGTTGCTACGCGCCGACGGCCGGATGAGTTTCACCGACCTCGGCAAGGCCGTCGGCCTCTCCACGTCGGCCGTGCACCAGCGCGTGCGCCGACTGGAGGAGCGTGGGGTGATCCTCGGGTATGCCGCCCGGGTGGCGTACGACCAGATCGGCGCCCCGCTGACGGCCTTCATCGAGGTGACGCCCTTCGATCAGTCCGCGCCGGACGATGTGCCCGAGAAGTTGCGCGGGGTGCCCGAGATCGAGGCGTGCTATTCGGTGGCCGGTGATGCGAACTACCTGCTCAAGGCGCGGGTGGCCACGCCCGGTCAGCTAGAGGAGTTGCTCGGCCGGATCCGCGTGACCGCGAACGTCTCCACCCACACCACGATCGCCTTGTCCACCCCGTGGGAGTAGCCGCCGGCTGACAGGTCAGCGGGCGATGGGAGCAAGTCGGCCGCCGGTGACGGCCAGTAGGTCGGCGGGCGCCAGGCCGATATCGACGCCGCGCCGGCCGCCCGAGACGTAGATGACCGGCTGAGCCGCCGCGCTCGCATCGAGGACCGTCGCAAGCACGCGCTTTTGACCGATCGGCGAGATGTGGTTCCCCCCGAATCGTGGAGGTTGTCTCTTAGGCGGCTGCTCTCGGGGTGAGGGCAGCGTTTTCGTAGTTGATGGGTGACATCATCGATGCGGCGCTGTGGCGGCGGTCGGTGTTGTAGAAGTTCCAGCACC
>NZ_BAAAPN010000086.1:0-7846 GCF_039531165.1 Nostocoides vanveenii
CGCGGTCATCATCACCCGAAGCCTGCTCCGCCGAGCCTGGACGACCCACCGCTGGGACACCCGACCCACCCGACGACCCTGACCTATCCGCGCGATCTCTTATTCAGCCTCGTCGAAAGGCCGGTTCAGCCGACCGGCGAAAGGCCGGTTCAGCCGACCGGCGAAACCTGGATCCGGTCGACCGATGTCAAAGACCCGGCGCCCAGGCCGGCGAGGCCGACATAGCCCACGGGGACCTCAGGGTCGGTGGTGACGTGGAAGCTCCCGCCGTTGACTTGGAGCGACTGGTAGCTGTCGACCGAGACAACCTTGATCTCGTTCCATCCCCGCGGGTCGACCGCGTCGTCGGGCTCGGGCGCGAGCAGGAAGGTGCGGGTGAAGTTCGGGTTGATCCGGGCGATGAAGACCTGTCCGGCCGCCGTGTAGCCGAAGCGGTACGACGGGCCCCACTCGCCGGCGGCGTTGCGGTGGCCGGCCGCGCCGTTCGTGATCAGCGACATCGACCCTGGGCCCGTATGCCGCACCCGCGCCACCAGCCATAGGCCTGCGTAGGTGGATCGTGTGCGGACGGTATGCAGGCTCCGATCGGTGCCCGACGAACGCGTCTGGAGCGTGCCGTGCTGGCGGATCCAGCTGCCGCCCACGTCGACCCAGTTGCGCCGATGCGTTGTGAAGTCGTCGGTGAAGCCGGCTCCGGGCGTGGCGTGCGCGGGTGCCATGGTCAGGCCCGTCGTTGCCGCGGCGACGGTCGCGGCGGTGAGTAGCTGGCGTCTGTTCATGGTTCTGCCCTCCTGGGGTAGAAGAGGCGCGCCGCTCGGCTCTGATACATCGCGGCACCGCTGGCCACCTGCGCCGGCCCGCGCCGATCCCGGAGGGTGCCTGCTCGCCCGATCTGGCCCTCAGCTCGGCAGGTCGCCGCCGGTGTTCGCCGCGATGTTGAACAGCCACTCGATGCCGTACTTGTCCATCACATCGCCATAGGTGTCGCCCCAGGCCTGCTGCGCCAGCGGCTGCCCGACCTTGCCGCCCTCGGCGAGCTCGTCGAACCAGCCAGACATCACCTCGAACTCGTCACCCATGAACGCGATGTAGTTGCGCGTGCCGCCCCACGTCTGCTCCGCCCCCGGCATCGCGTCGCTGGCCATGATCGTGAAGTTCGGGTGCACGAGCGCGGCGTGCATGGTCCCGTCGGCCGGCATCTCGGTCATCCCGAAATCGCTGAACTTCAGCACCCGCAGCTCGCCGCCGAAGATGCCCTGGTAGAACTCCATCGCCTCGCGCGCATTGCCGGCGAAGTTGAGGTAGGGGTTGACGGAGATGGCCATCGTGCGTCCTTTCGTTGTCGCAATCCGCTTACCGTATGCCGTGTCCCCACCCCGCGTCCTTCTCACCTCCGACCCGGCCCTCGGACCATAATCCAACCGAATGGTTGACGACTACGCCGTGTCATGATGGACTGTGTATCAACCACTTGGTTGAGGAGGACAAGCAGCGTGCCGGACCAGCTCAGCGAGATCTTCGGGGCCCTCGCCGACCCCACGCGGCGCGACCTGGTCGCGCGGCTCGCGGTCGGTGACGCCACCGTCGGTGAGCTCGCCGCGCCATACGAGATGAGTGTGCAGGCGGTCTCGAAGCATTTGCAGATCCTGCAGCGAGCGGGCCTGATCACCAAACACCCTGTGGCACAACGCCGCTCAGTGCATCTGGAGGCGGAGGTGTTCGACCTGATGACCAAGTGGATCGAGAGGTACCAGCGCCAGGCCGAGGAGCGCTACTCGCGCCTCGAAGCCCTGCTGGCCCGGATGGACGAGGACTGCAATGTCGTTCGCGGCGAACTCAAGGAGACATCATGACCACTGCGCACGTCACCAACGCCCAGATCGCGGCCGACCCGAGCGTCCCCGTCATTCACATCACCCGAGACTTCGCGGCGACGCCCGCCCAGTTGGTGCGCGCGCACACGGATCCCGAGCTGATCCCCCTCTGGATGGGTCCCGACAGCCGCACCATGGAGGTGGACTACTGGGACGCGCGCTCCGGCGGCAGCTGGCGGTATGTCGATCGCACCGACGGCGTCGAGCTCGGCTTCCACGGGTGCTTCCATGAGATCAGCGACGACCGGATCGTGCAGACGTTCACCTTCGAGGGCATGCCCGAGGCCGTCGCGCTGGAGACGATGACCTTCGAGGACCTCGGCGGCGGCATGACCCGACTGCACGCCACCTCGCTCGTCGACTCCTTCGAGGGCCGCGACGCCTGGCTGGCCAGCGGCATGGGCACCGGCGTCAACGAGGGGTATGCCGCCCTTGACCGGCTCCTCGCCGACGGCCAGGTGTAGGCGGCCCGTCAACCTGGTGACTTACCGCCGGGAACTTGGCCAAGCCACGTTTGCCCCTGCGAGATCAGACCTTGGCCTTGCGCCAACCGGCGGCGACGGCGGCGGACTCGCTGCAGAACCAACGCTCTCCCTTGGACAAGGTGATCACGGTCTCGTCGTAAAAGCGCTGTCCCGGAACGTGATAGATCTTCTCGCTGGAGCTGGAGATATTCCCCTTGATGTCGCAGGTGTTGCTTGTCGGAGGCGGGGCAACGGGTGGCTTCGGTGCCGTCGGCTTCGGTGCCGTCGGCTTCGGGGGGCTGACGAAGGGCGCTGGGGAGGTGGGCTTCGGCACCGCGCAGCCCGCGCTCCATACGCCCAGCTTGTTCGCCTTGGCGTATGCCTGCGCCTTGAGGAAGGTGGCCCGCCCGGCGTAGTCGCCGCGCGGCACGTACTCCTTGCCGAAGCCGCCCTTAATCAGCGCGTAGGCGGCATAACTGCCGTTCGCCAAGATGACATGGCGTAACAGGCGCCCATACTGATCGTGCTCCGGTTGGCGCGAATCGAGGCGCAGGGCGACCGACTTGCTCTGCACAAGCGACTGCATCTTGCTCGCGGCCTTCTGCGCGTAGCAGTCCTTGGTCGCCAATTCAGGTGTGTCGATGCCGAGCACGCGCACGCGGAAGGTCGTGCCGTTGATTCGGACCTTGATGGTGTCGCCGTCGACGACCGAGGTCACCGGATAGAGGGTCGGCCGGGACGGCGTCGTCTCGGCCGCCGAAGCCACCGCGCCGCCCGAACCGCCAATGTTGTCGGTCTCCGTGCTCGCGAGTCCGGCGGCGTTTTGGGTCGTTCCCGCGGCTGGTGTGGTGCGCGAACTCGTGGCCGCGGCAGTCGGCGCGTCCTCTCCGATGCTGCCGATCGCGGCCACTGCACAGAGTCCGGCCACGGATCCGGCGACCACCTTGTTCCGTAGGCTCATCCTGGCGAGCAACTTCCGCTTGCGGCCGTAGGCCGCCCGCGACGTCACCCCTTGACCGGTCGGCGCTTGGCTTCCCGTGCCGGTCGCCGCCCAGCTTGTCGGCCACGGCGACGCTCCCCGCGCTTGGGCCGCCCCGCGGAGCACCGGTCCCGATGACCCTTGCGTCCCAGTGCCGTCCTGGATTTCCGCCTGGGGCCGGTAGCCCGGCGCGGGCGCGGTGTGCGCAGTCCACTGAGCGCCGTCCCAGTAGCGCAGCCACTCGGGGTGATGCGGGTCGGGATACCAGCCTGCCGGTGGTGTCGTCATACCTGCTCCTACGCGCCAACGGTCCCGCTTCGGGCCCGAACGAGTGACGAAAGGCCATTAGTACCAGAGAGTTGGAAGAGGGAAGGCGCGCCCGATTGGAGAAGAATCGGGGCATGGACTACGAGCATGCGTTGGAGTTCGGCGCCTTCCTCACCCCGGACGCGGCGCACCTGGACCGGCTATTGGAGAACGCGCAACTCGCCGACGTTGCCGGGCTCGACCTCGTCTGCCTGCAGGACCATCCGTATGCCGCGCAGCAGGGCGATATGTGGACCCTCCTGTCCGTCATCGCCGCGCGCACGACTGCGGTGCGGCTCGCACCGAATGTCGCCTCGCTCCCGCTCCGTCCGCCGGTAGTGCTCGCCAAGGCGGCGGCGACGCTCGACCTGGTCACCGGTGGACGGGTCGAACTGGGCCTCGGCGCGGGCGCCTTCTGGGACGGCATCGCGGCCGCCGGCGGGCCGAGGCGCACACCTCGGGAGGCCGTCGACGCGCTCATTGAGGCGATCCGGATCATCCGCGCTTTCTGGGCTGGCGGGTCGGTGCTCATCGCGGGCGAGCACTACTCGGCCGTGGGTCTGAAGCCGGGTCCCGTTCCGGCACATGACATTCCACTCTGGTTGGGCGCCTACAAACCGCGCATGCTCCGCGTCACCGCGCAACTGGCCGACGTGTGGATCCCGAGCATGGGGTATGCCGATCCACCTGCCCTGCCGGACATGAACGCCGCGATCGACGAGGCTGCCGTCGCGGCCGGGCGCTCGCCCGAGGCCGTGCGGCGGGCCTACAACATCTTTGGTTCCTTCGGTCGGGGCTCCGAGTTCCTCAAAGGCACCCCCGCCAACTGGGCCGTGCAGCTCGCCGAACTCGCTCTCGCCCAAGGCATCTCCACATTCATCCTCGGCAGCGACGACCCACGGGCGCTCGCGACCTTCGCCCAGGAGGTCGCGCCGGCGGTGCGCGATCAGGTCGACACCGAACGTGAGCGGCGCGCGACCCAGGGCCTCGCCACGCAGGACGAACGGCCCGTCGCCGACGACGAGTCGGGCCGCAATTTCGTTGGCGGGCCTGGTTTTAGCGCGGCCCGCCAACGAAAAGGCGGCCCCACTCGCGAGCAGGCCGGCCTGGCTGGCGCCGAGGCCGGCCAGGCCGATGAGGAGAGCGGCATGGCAGGGGGGAGGACACGGCAAACGGGCTTGAGCGTGCGGGCGACGCCCGACGACGGCACCCGGCTCGCGCGGGAGGAGGCGTGGGACGAAGGCGACCGGCCGTCATACGTGCTCAATGAGCGCGACTTCACCGCGGAGCAGGAGGCGACCGCGCAGCACCTGGTCGACGTGCACGACCACCTGCGGCAGGAGCTGCAGCAGGTCCGCGGGATCATCGCCCAGGTGCGCGACGGGTCGCTCGGCGTGGGCGCGGCGCGGTCGGCGATCAACACGATGACGATGCGGCAGAACAACTGGACGCTGGGGGCGTACTGCGCGGCCTATTGCCGGGTCGTCACCGGCCACCACACGCTCGAGGACCGCGCGGTCTTCCCGCACCTGCGCCGCGCCGACTCCGCCCTCGCACCCGTCATCGACCGGCTCGAACACGAGCACGACGTCATCGCCGACCTCCTCGACCGGCTCGACGAGGCGCTCGTCGCCGTGGTCAGCACCGACGCCGCCGCACCCGCGCTCGACACCCTCGCCGCCGAAGTCGACCTGCTCACGGACGCGCTGCTCTCGCACCTGGCGTATGAGGAGCGCGAACTCATCGCGCCCCTCGCGGCATACGGCTTCCAGTAGCGCCGGCGGGAGGACGGGAAAGGGACCCCAGCCCGGCCGGTATGAGGTGCCGCGGCATGGCATTCGATCTCCTGCCAAGCGTGGCTCCCTTCGGAACAATGGCTCGGTCCTCGGCGGGTCACCTACACACGCATTTGTGTAGGGCTCGACACCTGGCCACCAATCTCGCGATCGACCCCGACCTGCTCGACCGGGCGCTGCTCATCGGCGGCGAGGGCACCAAGAAGGCGACGGTCACTACTGCGCTGATGGAGTACATCGCGCGCCGAGAGCAGGCGGGGGTCCTCGACCTGTTCGGGACGGTGGATTGGGACGCGAACTATGACGACAAGGCGGAACGGAGCCGCGGGTGACCCTGCTCGTGGACACCAGCGTGTGGGTCGCTGGCCCTGCGGCGCGACCGGCCCGCGGACCTACCGGAACTGACTCGCCTTTCTCCGGCATTGTCCGGGCGGGACTTGGTTGCGATGACCGGCGTCGTGCTCCAAGAGATCCTGCAAGGAGTCGTGGCACCGTCCTCCAGGGCGGCGATTGTCGAGCGCTTCGCCCCGCTCGACTACCTCATGCCGATCGCGATGACCACATTGCTGCCGCTGAGATGAGGAACGAGTGCCGGCGGCATGGCGTGCAGCTCGGGGCCATCGATGCCCTCATCGCCGCCCTGGCGATCCGCCACCACGCCACCCTGCTGACCACTGATCAGGACTTCGTCCACGCTGCCGCGTGGATCCCGGTGCGCGTGGGGTAGCAGGTTGACTTGGGCCGTGCGCTCAGCTGCCGGCCGGCAAGCTCAGGTATGCCTGGGGAACCGCCTCGGTCAGCCACACCCCGTTGTCGCTGATGAAGAACTCGTGGCCGTCCGTGCCCATGGAGGCGGCATCGACCCGTATGACGAGTGGCCGACCCCGGCGGGCACCGACGACACGCGCGGTCGCCTCGTCGGCCGACAGGTGAACGTGGTTGCGGCGCATGGGGATAAGGCCGTGCTCGCGGATGCCGGGCAGCGCGGCGGCGACCGTCCCGTGCCACAAGACCGCCGGTGGAGGCGTCGCTCTCAGGCCGAGGTCGACGTCGATGGTGTGCCCCTGGCTGGCGCGGATGCGGGTGCCGGTGGGGTCGACGGCATACCGGCGCTTGTTGTTGCGCGCGACGACCTCGTCGAGGTCGGCGCGGGTGACCTGGGTGCCGGAGGCATTGAGCGCGGCGAGGAGGTCGTCGATCGCGACCCAGCCGCCGGCGTCGAGGGTCAGGCCGATCCGCTCCGGCTGGTGGCGCAGCAGCCGCGAGAGCCGCTTCGACAGGCGCACCATCTGCTGGTCGTCCACGCTCCTCCACCCCCGTCGAGTTGTACATATTCAGGCGTCGAGATCGGCAGGCACCCGTCGCCGGCCAAGGCTAGGGCGCGAGGCGACCGATGCGCGACCGAATTCCTCACCAGCCCGAGGGCCTTGCGAGACTGCCGAAATGCGAGTACTCGTTCTGGCCGACACCCATGCGCCCCGCCGGTGGAAGGGCGTGCCTGAGGGGCTGCGCGGCCCGCTGGCGCGGGCGGACGTCATCTTGCACGCCGGCGACGTGTGCACGCCCGAGGTGCTCGATGACCTCGCGGCATTCGCACCCGTCCACGTCGTGCTCGGCAACAACGACGGTCCCGCCGTCGCCGCCTGGGGCGCGCCCGAGACGCTGGAGTTGATGCTCGCTGGTGTCCGGGTCGCGATGATCCACGACTCGGGCACCCGCGACGGCCGCGGCCGCCGCATGCGCCGCCGGTTCCCCGACGCGGACCTGGTCGTCTATGGCCACTCGCACATCCCGTATGACGGCGTCGACGACGGCCTGCACCTGTTCAACCCCGGCTCGCCCACCGACCGCCGCCGCCAGCCGGTGGGCACGTATGGCGAACTCGTCGTCGCCGACGGCATCGTCGTCAGCCACGAGATCCTGCCGCTGCCTGGTTGAGCCGGGCATGCGGGCATTCCGGATGAGTCAATGACCGTATGCCGCCCTCGACCGTCTGGCTGATCTGGTTTGGCGATCCGGCCCCGCGTGTAGCACACTAGGACGGCTCACGCGAGAGTGGCGGAACGGCAGACGCGCTGTCTTCAGGTGGCAGTGTCCTTACGGGCGTGGGGGTTCAAATCCCCCCTCTCGCACCAATACCAATGGCTGGTCAACGAATCAGCCGGAAAAGATGAACGAAACTCCCGGCCGGAGGCTCCGGCCGGGAGTTTCGTCGTTCCGGAGGGTGCGTTCGTTGGTGCCACGCAGCCTCGTGAGCCCTCATCGGGGTGCGTGTGGGGCACGAGAAGGCACGTGCAAAGGGTGTCGACGGCGCTCGAAAATTGAACAGTTGCGGCGCTTGAAAAGTGAACACCTCTGAGATTGGAGAGTGATCACTTTGGAGGACTGGGCGTTGATCCGGCGGTTGGCTGCTGATGGAGTGGCCAA
>NZ_BAAAPN010000087.1:0-8480 GCF_039531165.1 Nostocoides vanveenii
AGCCCCCATGGGCAGATCCCATGGCCACCACCGGGCAGTTCTCATGACCGTCAGCGGGCAGGTCTCATGACCGCCACTGGGCAGTTCCTACTGGCCCTTGACATCCCTTGAGGTAATGATGGTGGACGCGGTCGCGCTGACCACGTGCACTCCTCGCTTCCAAGACTTCTTGCACCTTGTCAAACAGGTCTTGGTCAACAATCGCGGGGTGTCGACCGGGGAACGTCTCGCCTTTGTATACAACGAGACCCGTGTAGTACGGGTCGTGGAGCATGCGCGCCAACTGGCTGGCAGCTAGCGGCTGGGCAGGATTGCGTCGGCTCGGCCGGGTGGTGAGACCCTGATCGGCCATCGTGGCGTAGAGCCGGTCGATCGAGTACTCGCCGGTCGCGTATAACTCCCACGCAACACGAATGAGCGGGGCGCGCTCGTCGTCGAGGCCCACGGTGTTGACGAGCCGACCGTCGTGTTCGATGCGGATGTTCTTGTAGCCGATCCGGGCACGGCCGATGGTGCCGCCGTTCTCTGCCTTGTGCTGCATTTTGACGCGGATGTCCTCGCCGCTCATTCGGACTTGGACTTCGTTGATGATGTCCGTAACGGCCTCCATGGCGTCGGCCATGATGCCGTCGCCAAAGTCTTCCTTCGCGCTCACGAGCCGGATGCCAAGCCGCTCCAATTTGCGCTTGGTCAGGACCGCATCGCCGAGGTTTCGGAAGGCGCGCGAGCGCATGTAGATAATTACGTAGTCGACGCCGGGGTTCTCAGCGAGGTAGGCGAGCAACTGCTTGAAGACGGTGCGCTTCTCGATCGTCTGTGCCGACGTGCCCGGCTCAACGAACTCACGCTCAACGTTCGCATCGAGCTTGTCTGCCTTCCCAGCGCAGGCTTCTCGCTGGGTGGCGATGGAGTTGCCGTCGGGGTCGATGTCTGCCGCGGTGTCGAGTTGCCGCTTGGTGGAGACGCGCAGGTAGGAAACAGCACGCTTCGGTGCTTCTAGGGGTTCCGCGGTCACGCTGCACTCCATTCGGGCGAAGGCCAGGTTGAGAGCCGGAAGTATCGGTTGGCGCTGCGTTGGCTGCGAGCAGGTGGGGCACAGCGAGCCATTGGTTCCGTCAGCCCGAGTTGGGCCAGCCGGACTTCGGCGGCCCTTGGTGAGACGTCGAATAACTGGGCAAGAGCCTCGGGGCTCTGGCGTCGGTTGCCCCAAGCGCGCTTGACCAGCAGCTTGGGCATGAGTGCGCAGCCAGCAAAATAGTCGGCGGCTTGCTCGGCCTGCTTGGCGGTGTCAGCGCTGCGGCTGCCGGTGTAGAGCCGCTCAAGACTGCCGTGATCCAGGATGTGCTTGTACTCATGCAGCAGGGTGAAGCGCTGCCGCGCTTCGGGTTCGCGGAAGTTCAGCGCGATGACCCATTCCTGCCCGTTCCAGTAGCTCATGCCGGAGGTCGGCAGGACGCGGCGGACGACGCGGATGCGTGGCAACTCGGAGATGGCTTCCTCCGGCAGTGCCTCGCCTCGTACGTCGAGCAGTTCGCGCAGCCGACTGGCTTGCAGTTCGGCCACGCGCAGGGCCTCGGAAAAGGTTAAATTTCGGTTCGGCACAAGGCGACGCAGGGTTGTCAGCGTTGAGCGCCTCATTGGTTCGTCTGTCGTCGATTGCTTATTCATGGGCTCGTCCCTCCTTTCGTTTGTTGTCATATCTTCTTTGTAGGTTTGCTCTTATGCCTCGTCCTCGCCAGCCTTCGGTCCGCTGCCGTGCTCGGCTTGCAGGCGCTTCACGAAGTCCTCGACCTCGTTGACAGCTTCGGGTGGTAGGTCTCGGTATTTAGCCCGCATGTATGGCCGCAGACTCGGGAGCGCTCTGGTGACCGGGTAGCCCGCCATGGTGAGCAGATCGGCTACCGGGACACGGATTTCGCTGGCAATGCGGTCGAGTACGTCGGCCTTGGGTGAGGCGACCTTGCCTTGCTCGAGCCGGATGATCTGTGCCTGGTCGATCCCGACCAGGGATGCTAGCCGCCGGATCGACAGGCCGGTTGCCTCGCGGTGTTTGCGGATATGTGCGCCGAGTTCGGCTGCTTGCGTGTCGTCCATCTGGAGCCCTGTCCTTTCGTTCGTTCTACTCCCCATTTTACGCCTCCTGTTGCGGAAACGCAGCACCAATTGTCTATTCCACAACGTCAGGAAAGCCTTTCCTGACGGTTACGGATTTGCGTTGAAGATCCACACCCCGCCGCCGTCTTTGTGCATGACGGTGATGTCTCCGGACAGCCAGGCATCCTGCGCCCACTGGCCGGAGTCGAGCCGCACGTAGCGCGCCAGGTCGCCGACCTGCTCCTGGGCAAGCCGTTCGATCGCCTCCCGGCTGCCGCTCTCCTCCATGAGGAGCTCGGCCCAGGCCTCCGGCGAGTCGTACTCGCCGAGGTAGGCGTCCTCGAAGGCGGCGAGCATGTCGGGGTCGGCGTCGTGGAGCTCTGCCCAGGCGGCGAAGGCCGGGCCGTGCTGCTGGATGCCGCGGGCGACGGCCGCAACGATGGTGAGACTCTCGTACTCGCCGGGCTTCCAGTCCCCGAACTCGTCGTAGTCGAAGATACCGAACTCCTCGGCGACCTCTCCGGTATCGGCGGCGGTGGGCGACGCGGCGAGTATCCGCCGGACGTCGGCGGTGAGGGCTTCGTCGTCCTGGGCAGCACGGATCCAGTCGCCGTGCAAATGGCCGTAGTTGTAATCAAGGAGGCTGCCGACCCAGATCTTGGGCTGCATCGCGGGTTCCTGCTCGCGCCCGTGGTCGATGGTCTCCGATTCGTGTTCTGGCGCCTGGTCAGCGCCGGGTTGGTGTTCGTGGGTCATGGTTGGCCTCCTTCCTGTTACGTGGGTGTGAGTGGCAGGGGCGAGCGAGTGAAGGAGAAGCGACTGCTCCTCAACTTCGACTCGCCGCCCCTGCCGGTTGCTCCCGAGGGGAGCGGTTCATCCAGCGCAGCCAGCCGACATCGGCTACTGCTGACCACCTCCGCTCCGCCGACGAGCGCCGGGCTTGGGCTCGTCCGTGTCAGGCGCGGGCTCCGGGACGCCGCCTCCGAAAAGGGCGACGATTGCGGCCCTTCGGGCGGTGACTTCGTCCTGGAGGGCATCGAGTGCGCTCCCGGCCCGAGCGGTGAGTTCCGGCGTGGACTTGGCGGCGTCGAGACGCTGCTGGATCGCTTCCCGGATCTCGTCGGTGAGGGTGGTGCCGCGCAGCTGAGCGATGAGGCTCAGCTGGGCGTGCATGGATGGTTCGAGCCGGATGGCGAGCGTCTTGACGCCGCTTCGGCTCTTCTCGGTCATGTCCTGGTCGGACATGAGCGTCACCTCCTCGGTGCGGGCGGTATACCGACTGCGCAGGTTTGCGCCGTCTGACAGATATGCCGCGTGACACCGACGAGACGGTGGAGTCGGGGGGCGACCTCACGATGCGCCTCCCCGAGTCGTCGCAACCTTCGCCCCGTTGGGCGCGTACTCGGCGATGCGTTGCTCGGCTTCGGCTGCGAAGTGGGGTGAGAGTTCGATGCCTGCCCAGTCGCGTCGGTTCTCAATCGCCCCGAGTGCCGTGGTGCCTGCTCCCATGAACGGGTCGAGGACGAGCCCGGGCTCGGCTGCTGTGCCGCACTCGCAGGTCGGTCGCAGATCGCCCCGCCCGGAAACCTCGCGGCTGCCTGCGGCAGTCTGGAAGATCCCTCGCCGGTATGGCAGACGGCAGACCAGGCAGCGGGCTTCCGGGCAGCCGGCCCGGATGGCCAGTTCGGCGAGGGCGACTGGGAACGTGGCGTGGTGGCTGCCGCGGTAATTGCTGGAGGGGATGCGGAGGACATCGCCAGGGTTTTTGCCCAACGAGTGCCCAACGCGGCCGAGGTGCTTCAGGCGGACCAGGCCAGTGGCGTCGTCGGTGTTCGGGCCCCGCCACTGTTCGCGCTTGGTGCGTACTGGTCGCCCGGACCGCGCCGGCCCAGCTTTAGAGAGATGCGGTACCCGGATGGCGTCCAGGTCGAAGAAGTAGCGGTCCTGCTTGGTGAAGACGAACAGCGCCTCCCAGGTACACGTCAACCGGTCGGTGACGGAGTGCGGCATGGGGTTGGCCTTCTGCCAAACAATCTTGTTCCGGAGCCGCCAGCCGTCTGATACTAGGGCGAGCGCCAGTCGTTCTGGCCCGAGCAGCAGGCTCTTGCGTGGAGATCCCTCGCGTGCGTGCGTGCTGTAGGTGTCGCTTACGTTGAGCCAAAACGTGCCGGTCGACACCAGTACACGCTTGACCTCTACGGCGACATCCACGAGTTCGCTCACCCACTGATCGACGTGGCCTTCGAGGCCGAGCTGGCCGCGAGCGTCGTAGTCGCGTAGCCGGAAGTACGGCGGGCTGGTCAGCACCTGATCCACTGAGCCAGTCGGCAACGTCCGGAGCGTCGCCAGGGCGTCCCCGACGAGGATCTGGCCGCGAGGAGTCGAGGTGCGGTCAGTCATGGGAGCCTCCCGCGCCAATGACCTTCGTCAAGGAGGCCTGCGTGGTGGCGACGAACAAGCGAGCGTCGAGCGAGTCGTCGCGCCCTACGGCCTCACGGAGCCTCTCGGCTGCGGGGTCGTTCGTCATGGCCCAGACGACCATCGGAAACCCTTCGCCCTCGCTGCGGGCGGCTTCTTGGTAGCGGCGGCACTTGCCCATGAGCCGGGCCAGGTTCTCGGTGCCGAGATCAATCTCAATGAACCAGCGCAGTTCGTAGTCCGGGTCGGCCGGGTCCAGCGTGATGACGTACAGGTCGGGCTTGAGCACCTCGCGGCTACCGCCAAGCCCGGTGTAGGCCCGCCAGCAGTCAGGCTCCAGGTCGACACGTTCCAGCGCGAGTGCAGTCGCTCGGTCGGCCTGGACAAGCCCGAGATGAGCGTCGGCAACGGCCAGTGAATGGCCGAGGAAGAGCTGCGACGGTTCGTGCGCACGCCTGCGGTGGCCGCCAAGCAGTCGCTGTCCGATCGGTCCGACATGCCAGACGTAGGAGGCTGAGCCAGCCCGGATGCCGCCGATCCGCCGCTCCAGCGGCTGCAGCACACGCTGGTCAGCCAGCCGCCGCAGGACCCGTCGACAAACCCGGGCAGCCGTCAAAGCAGAAGCATGATCGTGGAAGAAAAAACCTTCGATCTGCCGAGTGGCGAGGTAGCGGTGGTCGGCGACGAGGCGGACAACTCCCCAATCCCGCTCACACATCGAAGACTGGGCCAACACGACTCTGGCTCGCTGCTCCGAGTGCGGGGCTCGGACGGTAGGACTCGCGCAGCATCGCTGGCAGTCACACGGCGCGGCGGGCCGAGGCGCCCCGGCCGCGCATGGCTGATGGGTTGTCGTTGAGCGGACACGCGAAGCCGGAACGGAATGGGCGCCGAACCGGTCGGATAGGCCGGTCTGCCAAGGCCTTCCGCGCCCCGAAATACTGACTCTGTCGAGGCCCTGGTGCGAACCCGGCTGCGGGTGTACGTTCCTATAGTCAGCAACACCGGGGACAAGGGGAGGTAATTTTCCATGCATTTCCGTCGACGGATGTACGCCATCTTTGCCAGCGCAGTATTGGCTATCCTGGCGAGTTTCAGCGTTGCTCAGGAAGCTCAGGCCGCGGTGGGCGACTGCCCGAGCAGCTACATGTGTGCCTGGAACGGCACCAACTACAACGGTGCCCGATTGCAAATCCAAGGAACCAACCACAATTGGGGTGTCTTCAGCGAGCCGAACTGCGGGAAGTACTTTACGTGGAATGACTGCGCGAGTTCCTTGTACAACCACACCTCGAATTCCTGCTTCCGCTTCTACGCGAACGCTGACTTCATCGGCGGGTATCACACGCTGAAACATGGCGACCTCATCGCCAACCTGGGCTCGTGGGCTTATGACAATGTCATCTCCTCTGACATCCAATACACGACCTCCGGCGGTTGCTAGCCAGAAGCCTTCGCCAGGCGAGGCTCGCTAGCGCTGCGCTGGCGAGCCTCGCCCTCATGTCAGGGTGCCAAGCAACCGAGATCCAACCGTCGCTACCGCTGGCGCCCGGCGAGGTCTGGAAGCTGAGCGTCGGAGACTTGGCCACTGGCGATGTCGCCTATTGGAGGGTCGAGACTTGGCGGGAGCAGGTACAGAACGCGCTGATTGAGCGGTGCGTTCATAGCGACGGGGCCGAGGGCTACACACCGACGCCCATCGTGCCTGATGCCATGGCCGCCGCCCTAGGTGACCCTAACTATGCATCCCGATCGGGATACGGGATCGCTGCTGCCATGCAGGCAACGCAAAACAGCCACGAGAATGCGGACTTAGATCGAATCCTGCTTGGGAGCGACACTGGCATGCTGCAGGTAACGATGCCCGGGTCATACACAATGATGGTGCCTCGATCCGGGTGTTTCGCGCGCGCCCGTGAGGAACTGGGATCTGGCGACATCATTTCATGGGCACGGGTCGAGTACCTACCGGAGCAACTTCAGTCATGGGTCGTTTCGACTACCCCTGAGACGGCTGCGATGAGAGAGGCTCAGGCAAAGTGGAGGTCTTGCGTGGCTGTAGCAGGCTACAGAGTCGAGAAGCCTTCCGATCTCAGACAGGCCCTCCAAGCATCGGCACCATCGATTCCGAGCGCATTCCCGACTTCCGACAGCTTCGCCTCTGCGGAGGTAGCGGCAGCTGAGACGGATCTACGTTGTCAAGATGTCAGCAACCTTCGGACTGCCTCGGCTACTGCCTACGCCATACGGGCCGGCCAACTTGATCAGGATCAACACACCCAAGGAGTGGCCGTTATTCAGTCGATCCGGAACGCTGCCCTCTGGGTAGCCAAGAATCAAGGCAAGTGACCCTCCCAACGTGGCAGGCTCAGCCGAGCCAACGCTGCTGCCCTAAGGTTCCGTGACGTGACCATCTCGACCCCGCTGCGCCGGTCAGCCGCAGCCATCGCGACCCTGCAGCTAATTCTCGTCGGGTCGCTGCTCGTACTGCGGTGGCGGGATTGGCTGAGCACGCCCAGTCTGTTCCAGGACCTGCGGGTCTACCGGGATGGGGCCAATGCCTTGCTGAGCGGCAGCGACCTATACGTAGCCCGTACCTCCGGACACGGCCAACTGGTGTTCACCTACCCGCCCTTTGCCGCCGCGGTGTTCGCATTCCTGGCAGTGGTCTCCTGGCCGGTCGCGGCAGCCGCGATGCTCCTGCTCTCTGGGTTGTCCTACTTCGCGTTCACCGGCGCCCTGGCGCAACAACTGCGCTGGAGTCGCCGCGCGTCCCTCGCCGCCGCCCTCATCGGCCTGCTAGCCGAACCGGTGCTGCGGACTGTGCAGCAGGGACAGATCAACCTAGTCCTGGCCGCACTGGTCGTCCTCGACGCGTTCATCCTTCCCGCCCGTCTCCGCGGAGTCCTGACCGGCCTGGTGGCCGGAGTCAAGCTGATACCCGCGGTCTTCGTGCTCTACTACGTAGCCCGCAGGGACTGGCCTGCGGCCGCCCGCGCTACCGTGACTGGCGCAGCCACCATCGCGATCATGTGGATGATCGCGCCCACCAGCAGCCAGCATTACTGGACCGTGCTGCTCCTGGACCCGACACGATCAGGCGGCGGGGGCTACCCTGACAACCAATCCCTGGCCGGTGTCGCTGCCCGGATTCTGCACAACGACCAGCCCTCTATTCTGATCACCCTGCCGCTCCAAGTCGCCGCATTGCTGCTGGCCTACCTCGTTGCCCGGCGGCTCGTCGCGCGCCACCAGGAAGTCGGCGCTTTGACCGCGGTCGCCGTCGGAGGCCTGCTAGCCTCCCCCGTGTCCTGGTCCCACCACTGGATCTGGGCCATCCCCATGGTCATAGTCCTCATCGACCAGGGCCGACGCATCACCGCTGCCCTCTGCGGAGGTGCCTTCGTGATAGCCCCCCTCACCCTCTCCCCGCTGGGCTGGCTGCACGACACACCGCGACCGTTGTGGATACTCGCCACGCTGATCATGCCCCTGACCGGCCTTGCCTGGCTGACCCGCATGGGCCACGCCCCATCAGGGCCGGGTCAAGCCAAAGTTGGACCAACCTCCGTCTCCGAACGGGTCCGTCGCCGGCAAAGCACACCGGTCTAATGGTGGTCCGAGGTTCGGACCATTGCTGAAGCCTGAGCGCGTCGCGCTCACCCACACTCAACGGCGAAGAGCCGTTTATGTTTAACGGCCTCTACGGCTCGCGCGCCGCATCTCCACCCCCGCCCGAGCCAACACATCCTGCACCGTCGTCTTCGGGAACCCCAGCTCCGCAGCCACCTCCCGGATCGTCAACCCCACCTGGTAGCGACCAACGCACTTCTCCACCTGCTCAGCCGTGAGTGACTGACGCCTGTGGACGGCGCTCGAAAACTGGTCGGTTCCGGCGTTCGAGAAGTGAACGGTTTGGTCAGTCTATTGAGCCCTGCTCGGCTTTGATGCTGGGCAGGGTGTCGATG
>NZ_BAAAPN010000088.1:0-8605 GCF_039531165.1 Nostocoides vanveenii
GCCTACTCAAACGCTACATCGCCCGCGAAATCTACTACCTCCTGCGTAACCACCAGCGCGCGCTGAATCACACCTACACCGCCGCTTGACAAACAGAAGGGCGTCAGAGGCACCTCGATGACCTCCAAGCCCGTCGCCCAGCTCCTGCTCGACCTGGGCGTGGACCGCTCCCACTCCCGACCACGGGTCAGCAACGACAACCCCTACAGCGAGTCGGCGTTCAAGACCTTGAAGTACGCCCCCGTGTTCCCCGACGTGTTCGGCTCTCTGGCCGACGCCCGCACGTTCTGCGAGGCGTTCTTCACCTACTACAACCACGAGCACCGACACTCCGGGATCGGACTTCATACCCCCCGCCTCGGTCCACTTCGGCACCGCCGCCGAGATCCGCGCCCAGCGCCAGGCCACCCTCGACGCCGCCCACGCCACCCACCCGCACCGATTCGGCAACCGCCGACCCCAGGCACCCAAACTGCCCCAGGCCGCCTGGATCAACCAACCCTCACCGGAGGCCCTCATACAGACCGCGTAACGACACGTGTCTCAGACTGCTTGACATCTTCCGCAGCGGCATCGTGAGGATCCTGAGTCGCCGCGAGAGCATGCATTCCGATGACAAACTCGTCTGGTTCTACAAGATCGGAGCGATAGCGCTCGGGCTTGCTGCGGTTGCTCTGCAGCTCGGGGCCCTATTCGCGCCCGCCACGCTGGGGTGAACCGATTCCAGTTCCTAGCCGGTCTGGGCCGGTTGACCCCCATCGAGTACGAGACCATCATGACCACCACGGCCAATCAGGCCGCGTGACTACCCCTGTCACCTATCTGTGCAGCAGTCCCAGGTGACCGTTGTCAACAAGACCCAGACGTTCCTGCACGACGTAGAAGTGAAGCTGCACCTCGACGGCGCCGTTGAAGCTCAAGAACGTCACGGCCACACGGAGCGACCCGATTGGCGAGACCTCAAGCTGCCATCTCCACCTTGCAAATGGGGGCCGACGAAACGAGACTTACGCCGCTACGCCGGGTCCCCCGTCAGCCTCGCCGCGTCAATCGCCTCGCAGGCTTACATGCTTCGTCATACGTGCCACCCTAGGCTTCATGGAAGACGACCGGCTCGGTCGATGTCGAAGTTGTCGTCGGAGACCTCCGCCGGAGGCGACATTCCAAACAGACGACGGTGACACGGTCCTCCTCATCCGCGGTGAGAAGCCCGAGCATGTACAAGGCACTTGGACAGCGACCGCCCGGGGCTACAACCAAGTGTTCACCGGCGTGCTCGAAGTGGCCATCGCTGAACCCGCTCATCTGACAAACCTGGTCCGCGACTTCTTCAATCTCCCCTGAGCTGACCACGCCGTCAACCCGCGCACATAGCCGAGGTCGGAATGTCGCCACCTCGCCGAGCCCGCGGCGTTGTCGCAGCCGAAACTCGGAGCTTGCGGTCCGTCGGCCTGGGCGTGGCTACATTTGGGCCATGTCGCAACCTTCCGCGTACGAACTTGACGCATGGCGAGAGATCCAAGAGTTCAAGGGGCGACAGGTGTCTCGCCGGGTAGGTGCGGCCGGACAGCGGATGTCCGAGGCGGCCGCCAACGCCGGAGGCCGTGCATCGAAGTACCTTGAGGGCCGCCCTCAGGCGCAGGCTGCGGTCAAACGTGGGCAGGAACTCGCCTCCAAGGCCACCCGAGTCGCTGGCGCGGGGGCCCAAGGAGTGGCGGCTGTCGCACCGACCTGGGTGTCGGCGGCGGGCCGGTCGGCCCAGAGAACAACGGGACGAGTCGCGAGAGCCGGGTTGACTCACAAGCGGGTCGTGGCCAAGCACCGAAAGCGTGGCCACGACGTCTCGAATCTTCGTGATCTCCGCGGTTTGGATCTCGAGCAGATTGACGCTGTCCGTGGGCGCATGGCGAGCTGGACGTACCCCAGCGCGGCTGCGCTGTCTGGCGCCGGAGCGGGCTTGGCGATCTCAGGCGGAGAACTCGCGACCGCCGTCTCTGCCGGTGCCGCTGCCGCTCCCTCGGGAGGCGTCATCGCCGGTGCCTTCGTGGGCGACGCGGCCACCGTCTTGGCGCTCGGCTCCCGTGCCGTTGGCCGCTTGGCACTGATGTACGGCTACGACCCCGAGTCACCCGCAGAGAAGCTGTTCATCATCTCGGTCGTCAACGCCGGGACCGCCGTTTCGGTGGGCGCGAAGTCAGCCGCCTTTGCCGACATCTCGAAGCTCACGCAGGCCCTGGTTCGCGACAAGACCTGGAAGGTATTGAACGAGACCGTCGTCGCCAGGGTGGCCGGAGAATTCGCCAAGAGGTTCAGCTTCCGTCTCACCAAACAGGGCCTCGGCAGGGTCGTTCCCATCGCTGGGATTGGTCTAGGGGCTGCGCTGAACTGGGCGACCCTTGAAGGCATTGTCGACGCAGCCGACATCGCCTACCGCCGCCGATTCCTGTTGGAGAAGTACCCGCACCTCGCCGAGTCGGACACGTTCGGGGTAGGTGCTGAAGCCGGCGGCGATCCGCAGGAGGGAGACGAGCGGATCAGCGTGATCGACGAGATCGCCCAAGCGGGTGGCCCTGACCTTGCGTGAACCTCGCAGACTGGCCCGCCATCCTCGCCCAGGAGGCGGAGCGGCGGACCGGTGACCGCGGCCCGCGGTGGGGCCTCAGGCCACCCGAGGATCCTGGTCTGCGGGGCGCCGCCTTGGCCACCGCCGACGCGATCCTCACCGCTCCCGACGTCGACGCAGCGGCTTGGGCGCTGGCGCCGTGGACCGAACTCACGCCGACCACGTCGGACGGGCCCCTCGGCCGGCTCGCCGACCGCACCGTCATGACCCCCACCCTGACCCGGCTCGTCATGGCCGCCCGGGCCCCGCACCGGCGACTGTCCCACCACCTCGGCACCCACACCGGAGCGCGTATGCCGATCAACCTGCTCGTCATTTCCCAGGTCATCCCGCACCCCCAGTACCTCGAACACCTGCAGGGCGCTTTCGACTCCAGCGAGGACACCGTCCGTGCGTTCGCGTCCCTGTCACTTGCCCGTCTGCACCCGGACGTCAGGTCGTGGCAGGCCGCCGCGGAAGTGCTCAACATGCCTGGGCCGATGGGTGTGCGCCTGGCCCGGGCTTGCTCGGCGACCATGCTGATCAGCGCAGAGGAGTGGGAGGCGCGGATCTGGCGCGCCGGGGAGGAGACGCGGCGGCGGGACGACCGAGCCACCGAAGCCAAGATCAAGCACCGGCTCTACATGACGCGCTGGTTCGAGGAGTGGGCCCGCCAGTACCGACCCGGAACCCACTACAGCAGCGTCGGCTATGGCCTGACCTGGCAGTGGGTCCACGTCGCCCACGCCCACCTCGACCTCTCACCCGCGTGGCGCGGCAAGAAGCCCTCCGCCAAAGACCGCCACAAGTACCGCCAGTTCGCCGATTCCCTCGACGATCACCAACGGTTCGAGCTCGGCTACGCCCTGCACAAGCGGGCGTGAAACTGGTCGGGTGACCGTCTCGACTGCTGCGATCCGCTATAACTCCAGTTGATCAATGGGGATCTCGATAGTCTGCCTCAGAGCGAGGGGAGCGGCCATGGAGCACGTCGGGCGACACTTTGTGCTGCTGAGCGCCGAGCACAGGGCGGGCGGACTATCGACGATTCGCAAGGGAATCGACACAAGAGACGGTTCGTCTGTGGCGGTGAAATTTGTCATCGGGTCGACCGACGAGGTGACGCAGAAGGTCTTCGAGCGGGAGTCTCAGGCACTGCGAGCGTTGAACCACCGCAACATCGTTCGGCTCCGCGACTCCGGGCTCGACGACACGGGCACGTACTTCCTCGTGCTCGATTGGATCGACAACTCCCTGGTCGACGTCCTGGAGGACCGCCCGTGGGAGGGCTGGGACGACCTGTATGACGGCTTCATTGAGCCGCTCCTCGCTGGCCTCTCCTACGCCCACCTCAAGCAGCTAGAGCACCGCGATATCAAGCCGGGGAACATCCTGATCGACTCGGCCGGGCAGCCCCTCCTCGCAGACTTCGGGATCGCGAAGATCCGGGGGGACCAGCCCCACAGCGAGATGACAGTTCAGCACTTCCGCTCTGGACCGTACGCACCTCCCGAGATCGAAGCAACGCTTCCGTATGTGCGCGATGTGTATAGCGTCGGGGTACTGATCCTGCAGTGCCTTAGCGACGACCTGATCCGAGACTTTCCTGACGTTCAGCGTGCGCTCGAGGCGGTTGACGTCCCGCCCGACGTACTGGCGATCCTTACAGCCTGTGTGAGTACCGATCCGACAGAGCGACCGGCAAATGCCTCCGAGCTTGCAAGCCAATTCAAGGCACTCGCTGCCGGCAAAGCCGCACGAGAGGCCCAGTCCAGGCACCCCGTCTTCTTGGAGCTCACCAGAGCCGCACAGGAGCACCTGGCTGGCGAGCCCATCGACCGGCAGCGTGCCGGAGTAAGGTTGCTAGCCGACCTGCGGGGCGACGTGTACGCCCACTATGGGCGGAACACCGAAACTGGCCAGCTAGATCGAACAACGGTGTTCCTTATCGGCGCCGAGCATCGCTACACCCTGCGCCGGGAACAGAACTCGGCGCAACTCACCGTCACCGCCGCGCCGGCGCTTGAGTTCGAGAAACTCGAAGGTGGGCGGCTCAACGGCATGCAACTCCCACCCATCTTCTCTTGGACCGTGCAGCGTCCACTGCAACGTGGTGCAAGCGACAGGGCGTCCCTAACGCTCCTACAACTCCTCGACGAGCATTACGAGCGCCGGCTCCACCCGGAGACCGCGGCGGACGACGAGGCGGAAGGTCTTTTCGAGCGGTGGCTGCATCTACTCGACGCACGTGAGGAGCTTGGCCGCGGCGAACATCAAGACGTCCGATATCGCAGCTTCACGACTCAGGGTCGCCGGACCGCGTTCAGGCTGGCCGAGCCGCTTGAGACCGACCTCGTCGGCTCAGCATGGCAAGTGGTCGACCAGCAGTCCGGACGCAAATTTGGTTACGGCGAAGTCATTGACCAAGAGGTCGACCGGCTCACTTTACTGTCCGCACGCCCCCTAGCGAATATTCCCGGCTCGGCTGCGCTTGTTCCCTACGACCAGCCTGGAGCGATCGCCCTCAACCGTCAGCGAATTGCTGTCAATTCGGTCAGAAGCGGTGGTGCGGCATGCGCCGAACTCCGAGCGATCCTGGTGGACCCGACCTCCAATCCGGCCCCGGCGCCCGTCGAAGTCGAGACATGGGGTAGCGAACTTGACCCAATCAAGAAGGGGGCAGTCAAACTCGCCCTTGGCGCGGATGGTGTGCTCGTCATCCAAGGACCCCCCGGAACCGGAAAGACACGGTTCATCACCGAAGCCGTGGTCCAGTTCCTCCGGATGAAGCCTGGTTCGCGTGTCCTGATCGCTTCGCAGACCCACGTCGCCGTGGACAACGCCGTTGAACGCCTCCACGACGCAGGGATCGCGGGAATGGTGCGCCTTGCTGGCCTCGATGAATCCGTCGTCCAGCCAGGCGTAAGAGGTCTCTTGTTGGACATTCAGGTTCAAAGGTGGGCCGAAGGTGTCCGCCAACGCGCGGAAGCGGACATCGCAATTCGCGCGGCCGCCGCTGGGGTCAAGACTGACCACCTGCGAGCCGCACTGGTCCTCGAAAAGCTCGCGGCGGTCACGCGCCGTACGGAGCGAGTCGAGTTCCAAATGTCGGAGATGCTGAAGAATCACGGCGAGAAGCCCTCCGATCTGGCGACGGTGGTGGCCGACGAGAACCCTCTCGAGAGGTTGCAAGCACAGCTGGATCAGCAACACGACCGTCGCGGCGAGCTGGTCAAGGAGGCCCAGGCCCACCTGGCTGGCCACCTGACTATTACGAGCAGCATGTCGAGTGCGGACGCTCGGGCCGCGATCGACCTACTGCTCGAAGGGGCCACCGGGGGGCAAGACCTTCTCAAACGCCTCGAACTGCAGGCCGCGTGGCTGGAGGAGATTGGCGCTGAGGAGAGCCTGGCGCCATTGTTCCTCGCCGGAACCTCCGTCGTCGCCGGCACCTGCACTGGCTTTCTGCGCAATCGAGCGGTCGCAGACCTTGAGTTCGATCTTTGCATCGTTGATGAGGCGTCAAAGGCCACATTGACCGAAGCACTCGTGCCGATGTCCCGAGCCAACCGATGGATCCTTGTCGGAGACACTCGGCAGTTGCCACCAACTGACGAGGATCTGCTCCGGGCCTCGAGCCTCCTCGCCGAGCACGGCCTCACAAAAGAGGACGTCGAGGAGACACTCTTCCAGCGCTTCGTTAACTACCTTCCCGAGCACTCCCAGCTGATGCTTGAAGAGCAATATCGAATGATAAAGCCCATCGGCGATCTGATCTCGGACTGCTTCTACGACAGCCGCCTCAGCTCGCCGCGAACAATTGGCCTGCCGGGTTGGGATCACCTCATGGGCCGCGCGGTCACATGGATCGACACGGGACGTCTGGGCGAGGCCAGGCGAGAGAGCGGTACAACGAGTTTCGCCAACCGCGAGGAGGCCAAGCTCATCGTGGCTCAACTAGAAAGGATCGACAACGCCGTCGAGTACCGGCTCCTGACCCCAAACAAAGAGCGGAAGCTTGAGGCGTTGGTGATCGCGCCCTACAAGAGCCAGGTCGAGGAACTGCGGCGCCGCGTGGCCTCACGCGCGTTCAAGCATCTGGTAATCACGGTGCTGTCCGTCGACGCAGTGCAGGGACGCGAGTCTGACCTGGCACTCGTCTCGGTCACGCGCAGCAACCCCGATGGCAAGCTGGGATTCCTCGGCCCCCACTACTGGCGACGCATCAACGTCGCGCTCTCTCGTGCACGCTTCGGCCTCATGGTCGTCGGCGACGCAGCCTTCATTCGGGGCACCAACGGAGCCCTCCGAAATGTCCTGGCCCACATCGAAAGCCACCCAGCGGACTGCGCCATCAGGGAGGCGGATGAATGAGCAGGCAATATCAGATCCTCCATCGGCGCTTCGGTGAGTCACGTCCCGGCCTGGAACTGGTCGCGATCGAGGAGGCCGCAGTCCCCGTCACCATGCTTCGTGCAGACGTTCTCGCGCAGGAACGCAAGGACCTTCCTGTCACCGAAGCCTTCACCCTGCAATTTGTCGAACGGGGCGTCGACACCACCAGCGACATCGCCGCGTATCTCGGCTTGGAAGAGGCGCACGTCGTGGAGGCGTCGGCCTCCCTGATCCGTGACGGTCATCTGCGGCGCCACAGCACCGGCCAACTTGGCCTGACGGCCCTTGGCCTCGAGGTCGTCCGTACCTTGGCCGCGACGCAACCGGTCGAACGGCCACTCCCCGTGGCGTTCGACCGACTCACGTGGTCGCTGGCCGACTACCAGGAGAGCGCACTGATCGAGAAGCGGCAGGCTGAGGAGCGGGGGATGCTCGTACTGCCAGCCGACCGGAACGCCCGCATCGGTCTCGACGACGTCACCGCCGCGGAGTTCAACGCGCTGCTGAAGGCCGACCGGCTTCAGGTTTTGCGGATCCACAAAGTAGCCGTGCGAAAGCACCGTTACCTCCACGCGCTCCTGCTGGTCTTCGCCAACGCAAGTCGAGATGAGATCGAACTTGCCCTATGCCTTGACGATGATCTGTCCAATGCGCACGGAATAGCCCTCGATCGGGTCGGCGCCGTCGAACGGTTGGGACTCTCGGTCGGAAAGCCCTCTGATCGCCCGGTCCTGGACGCAGACCTAGAGGACATGCGCGCCGAGGAGCGGACGGTAGTCGAAGGCGCGGCACAACTGTCGGTCGAGAACGACACCCCGAAAGGCCAACCCGCCGGCGACCTGTTCGCGACCGGGACCGGCGGTCGCGCGCCTGTCCGCAGCGTTAGCGTCTTCGAGCATCCGGTTCTCCTCGACGAGGCCCTACGGAACGCGAAGCGACGCCTGCTGATCGTGGCGCCTTGGGTCAAGAATGCAGTCGTTACCACCGACTTCATCGCTCGCCTGGAGCAGCGGCTCCGCGCCAGAGTTGAAGTGACTATCGCCCACGGCTACGGCGATGACGACCGGGGCTCCGACGAGGACGCCCTCCGGCGCCTCGAGAATCTCGCAGGGCGCTACGAGCGCTTCACCTTCATTCGACTGCGCAACACCCACGCCAAGATCCTGATCTTTGACGACGTGTGGGTCAGCACCAGTTTTAACTGGCTGTCGTTTCGCGGCGATTTGGACAGGACCTACCGCATGGAGGAGGGGACCTTGGTCAGTATCCCGTCGCGGGTCCAGAAGCAGTACGAGCATTACCTGGGGGTGCTAGGGCGTGTCTCCTAACGCGTCGAGCCAGATTAGGACGGCGCGTAGGAGAGCTCCGGCTCGGTAGGTCAGGGCGAGCTTGTCGTAGCGGGTGGCCAGGGCCCGCCACTGCTTGAAGGTGTTGAAGCTGCGTTCGACGACGTTGCGGTTCTTGTACCGCTGCGTGTCGAACGCGGGAGGTCGCCCGCCCTTGGCCTGAGTTCGGCCAAATTAGTGCGCAACCCGGACACGGTGGATGGCGTTCAGAGCGGCCGCGAGGTCGTCGGGTAGCGGTTCCTCGGCGGTGATGGTCTGCTCG
>NZ_BAAAPN010000089.1:0-9470 GCF_039531165.1 Nostocoides vanveenii
ACTTCGTGTCGGGCAGACCCCGTGACCGCCAGCGGGCACTTCTCGTGGCCGCTACCGGGCAGCTATATGGCCGCCTCCGGGCAGTTTCTCGAGACCGCTTTCAATGCCGGATCGTGCTCTCCGTGCTCTCCGTGCACTGACTTTCGTTGGAATATCAACGCTTTCTGCGGAGAGCAGATCGCTGGCCGCTGCTCTCCGCCTGCTCTCCTGCTCTCCGTCGGGCCCGGCCGCACTGCAGGAGGTTGCCGTGGCGGCCGGGTTGTGGCCGGAGTCGGACGAGCCAGTCGCTCACCACCCGCCCCTGCTCGTTCCACCCCTGACCTAGCTGTTGTGCGCGGCAGCGCGCCCCCGAAAGCACTCGGCCGCCAGGCCGAGCTGCCCGCCGGCGCATCGACCAGCGCCACCGCCGGTCAGACCCGGCCAGTACCGTCGGTGACTCCACGAGCTGCCCGGGAGCCCCGCAATGTCCCAGCCCGACCACGACCCTGATGCTGCGCCCCGACCGCAGCGCGACCTGCCCCGCGCCGCCCAGGACTTCGCCGCGGTGCTGGCCGACCTGCGGCCGGAGCACTGGCCGCCCTCCCCGGCCGACCTGCGCGACATCGCGGCCATCTGCGCACTGGTCATCGCTGAGCTCGATACGTGGGAGACCAAGACCGAGGGTCAGGACGTCGTCGACGTCCACTGGGGCCCGATCACCACGGCCGAGGCTCGCCGGATCCTTGCCCGGACGGTCACCGTGGCCGACGACGGCGTCGCCGTGACCCTGGTGCCCGAGGCAGAGCGTGGCGTCTACGTCGAGCTGCGGGGCCGGGTCGAGGACGGGCACCACGTCCGCGAGCCCGAGCTGGTGCTGGCCTGGACCGTCGACGACGAGGAGCACCTGCACCACGTCGCCCTCAAGTCGAAAGGCCCACAGTGGTACATGCTCGCCCAGCTGCGGGACGACCTGCTCGAGGACCGGCTCGGCCCCCGCTGACCTGACCCGCGCCGGCAGTGGCTGCCGTGCCTCGCGCCGGCACGGCGATACGGTGAGGCTGTGCCTGACGACGACTCCATCGACCCCGCCGACCTGCCCTCGGAGTCGAAGCTACTCAAGGACGCCTACCGCGCCTCCGGCTTGACCGTGGCCGAGCTGGCCGATGCCACGGGCCTGAGCGCGGGCACACTGCACGTCGCGATGCGCGGCTTCCGGTACCGCGACGGCCAGCCCCGGGTGGCCGTGCCCCCGGACGCGACCCTGGTCAAGCTGGCGTCGATCCTGCGGGTCTCCTCGGCCGACCTGCGTGCCCACGGCCGCGACCGCGCCGCCGACCTGCTCGACGAGGTCGGTTCCGATCAGCCCGCGCCCGTCTTCGAGCGCGACCTCGAGGCCCAGGCCGCGGCCGCCGGCCGCGCCGCACTGGCGCGCCAGGTGCTGGCCGCGTTCTCCACTGAAGACCTGCGCGCCGAGCTCGCTCGGCGTGAGTCAGCGGACGGCTGACCACCTGGTCAGTGCGGGCTGTCCTCGAGCCACGTGACGACGTCTTCAAGCTGAGCGCGAATGATCTCCCACGGCTGGTTGAGATCGAGGGTGCGTGCACCGATGCGGTTGCCCTGGATGACGACGTCGAGGTCGGGCTGCACGGGTGCGTCGGTGCGCGCGTAAAGCAGCAGTCCGCTCACGGAGCCGTCCCGGCGGATGTCTGCGTTCTTCGCATACGCCAGCACCTGGTAGATGTTCGCCGAGTGCACGGTCGACTTGCCCCATGGACTGACCTGCATCGTCTGGGCGTAGTACTTCGCATCGATGATGAGAGAGCGCTGACCCGACCGGAGTGTGACGTCGGTGCGCATCGCGGGGAGCTGTTCAACGCCGTGGGCGGTGGTGTCGTCGTAGTCCCATGGCACCCCTGGCGCAGCCGGTGACAGCTCCGGGTGGTGGAAGACGTAGTACTCGCGCAGGAACCGCTCGTACAACCGACTCATTTGCTCGTCCGACACCCATGACGCGAGCTGCGTGCTACCGGAGTCCTCGGTGGGCAGGAGCCCGCGGACGACCAGTTCGCAGACACCGAGCAGAAGCCGGTAGGTGGCGTTGGAGCGGTGGTAGGTGAGTGCGTCCCAACGGATCGACGTTGGCGCGACCAGAGTGACGGCATCCAAGTAGGGCAGGAGCCGGCGCAGGGCCGCCTTTCGTTGTGCATCGACGTCGCCGTGCCGGATCAGCAGGACGATGACCGACTTCAGCGCCCGGTTGTGCGGCGTGTCCGCCTCGTACTCGTCGAACTCGCACACGAGCCGCCCTCGGGTCGTGGAACGTGTGGCGACGGTGCGCGAGGTGTTGATGCGGCCGCGGACCGTCGCGAGCTCGTCGCGACGGTCGAGGTAGTCGCGGTGTAGGCCGCGCTTGACCTGTGTGCCGACACCCCGCACCAGGATCTCCGCGAGCAGGTCGTGGAGGTGGTCGAACCGCTCCGCCTCGATCCGATCCCTGCCTTCGGACCGAATCGCCCGGCACGCGTACGCCAACATCACGTACACGTTCGAGATGGCGATCGACCGGTCGATCATGCGACCGCGGCCCTCAGCCTGCCGGCCCACTCCTCTGCCTTGGCCGGCTCGTCGAACCAGTACTCGTCGAGGAGCGGAATGAGCTCGTCCTCGACCACCGAGTAGAGCCAGGCGTCGTCTGCGTCGGTGCCGGCTGGGCGGGACAGGAAGCTGTGACCGATGGCGAAGCCTCGGCCGAGCGCGGGGTCATCCGCGATCACCGCATTGAGTTCGACGACAGCATCGACGAGGCGATCGAGGGTCGGGCTGCCGGCTTCCTGCTGCCAGCGACCGAACCCGGCCGAGTCGAAGCCCGGGGGCATCTCGAAGAACCCGAACCGTCGGCGCAGCGCGTAGTCGAGCACCGCGAGGCTGCGGTCGGCGGTGTTCATCATGCCGATGATGTGGACGTTGGCAGGGACGGAGAACGACTCGTTCTTGTAGAGCAGGCGCAGGTCGTGACCGCGCTTGTCGGCCTCGATCAGCATGAGCAGCTCGCCGAAGATTTTCGAGATGTTGCCGCGGTTGATCTCATCGATGATGAAGAAATGCGGCCGGTCGCTATCGTCGGCGCGGGCGGCCTCGCAGAACCGGTAGAACGGGCCTTCGGCAAGCGTGAATCCGCCTGTCTCGGTGGGCCGGTAGCCCATCATGAAGTCCTCGTAGCTGTAGCTCTGGTGGAACTGGACCACCTGGACCCGCGCGGGGTCCTTCGCGCCCATGACCGAGTAGGCCAGACGCTTCGCGGCGTACGTCTTCCCGACACCGGGCGGGCCGGCGAGGATGACGTTCTTCTTGCGTGCCAGAAGGGCGCGAAGCCGCTCGTAGCGCTCGTCCGAGAGGTAGACCTCCTTGAGGAACGAAGCCTTGTCGTAGGCCGGGGGAGGCGTCGGTGTCTCCGGCAGCAAGGGCTCATCCTCGCCGGTGACGAGCGTCTCGAGGCTCTCGACGTAGTCGCGGTAGGTCGTGATGTCGGTCAGCGTCTTGGTCGCCGCGTCACCTGGGTGCTCCCACGGCCCCGTGTGGGTCCACCGCACCGAGCGGACATGTCGGTAGGAGTCGCGCTCGGGCTCGAAGCGCGCTTCGGAGGTCACCTCACCGCGGCCGACGATCTCGCGTCGCCCGCGCTTGGCGAAGACGATGTCGCCGACCGCCATGTCGTTCTGGAACTGCCAGATCGCGAGGACGTCGTTCTTCATCGACCCGCCGGTGCCCTCTGGATCGAGGGCCTGGCGGACGGCCTCCCGGTTCGGGTAGGTGGCGAGGTCATCGAGCTCGTCCCATCCGATCGCCATGATGCTGCTGGAGGAGAACTCCTCCCATTCCGAGGCCTGCGGGCCGGGGGAGTACAGCCAGTAGTGCCGTGGCCGGGGCTCGGTCTCATCCGTGGCCCCGTCGTCGGGGTCACTCTCGTCCAGCGACGCGTCCCAGAGCTCGTTGACGCCTGGCGACCAGAAGTGGAAGGGACCCTCGACCTCGTGGGCCAGGGCCGCGCGGATCTTGAGGAGGTCGCGGTCCATTGAAGCCGGGTCGTCGCCGGTCGAACCGCCCACCCGGTCGGCGAGCCCGTCTCGCACCTTCGCCTTCATGCTGGCCGACGAGATCGGCTCGAACACGTCCGGCCAAGAGAGGAACTGCAGCACATTGCGGATGTCGGAGCGGTCGTCGCCGGAGGTGAGCATCACGCGCTGCAGCTCCCACGGGTCGCTTCGCGCCTTCTCGCGTTCAGCCGGAGTCAGGCCATTCCAGTGCCGCACGAAGGTCGAGGCCCAGATGACGTGTCGCCACAGCGCGCCGTTGTACCAGGATCCCGGCTCCAACCCGGCGGTCCCTGACGGTCGTGCGAGCCAGGCGGACATCGGCTCGGGGATGGTGGCGGGGGAGTCGAGGTGCGCGAGGACGCGGTCGAGGTGTGTCCGGCGGGTCTCGGGCTTGGCCGACCGGAGCGAGTGCTCCCGCAGGAACACGAGCTCGGCCGCCAAGAGCACTACTTCACGGGATGCCCCCTCGAGCTGCTGGTCGAGCTTGTCCCACTGGCCCTGACCAGTCCCGATGATCGGGTTGTCCCCGATCCTCGCCCGGAGATCCTCAGCTGCCTCAGCCGTCCAGATCGTCGTCGCAGGATCGATCATCGACTGGCCGTCGCCGAGCATGTGCGCGATCACCTCGCCGGCCTCGCGCGCGATCGTCATGTCGGCTGCCGGCCGCGATGCGGCGACCGCGGCGGGCACGTCCTGAGCTTCGTTAGTCACGGATGCATTCTTGCCCTACATGGGCTCCGTCGGCCGCGGCAGCGTGGCCGAGGATGTCGGTGCGACTGGCTAAGTGCCGACGCTGATACCGCATCAGCCCCGAGCTTTCCGCCCCTACTTGCTTTCAAGGGGATTGTCGACGATGACAGCCCGGATCCGCCGGGCCTGGGCGGTGAGGTGTTCCGCAAGGTCATCCCAAGTTAGGTGTGGCGGTGCGTCCAGAGGCAGCCACGCATGCGTCGCGTGATCGTCCTCGGACACGGGTCGCAGTACGACACGGGCCGCCAGCGGCGAGGCCATCAACCGGGCGAGGACGGTCTCGAAGCCGCCCGTTTCTGCGTGGACGCGGAGCCAGAAGGGCGTCGTCTCGACCCAGTCGAACACGTTCGTGAGACCTATCGCGACGTGCGTGTCGTCGTCTGGTTCGCCGATCCAGACATATGCGGCCCGGACGAATCCCGGCGACGAGCGGTACGGGAATGCCCGGCTCCGAGTCGTGAGCTTCTTGACGACCCGTTTGGCGACGTACGCCAGCTCATCATCGCGTCCGTCCCATCCCGACGGTCCGGCCGCCACGTCGACGGCGACCTCAGCGACGGAGCCGGGCTCGCGACGCGACACCTGCAGTGCCTCGAGGAACTCGTGGATCGCCGAGGGGTCGTCCGGAAGCACCTCCGCGTCGGCGGCGAACAGCTGGATGCCGGGGAACCGGTTGAGCGCCTCGTCGAGCAGGCGGGCCGTACGGCCGGTCACCAACGCCTTGAACTGGGCCATTGCCCTCTCGACGTTCTCTGGATTGTCGTCGAGCAGCTCGTCGACCTCGATGAACTGACGAACTTCCTCGTCGGTGATGGACCATCGCTCACGTGGCCATACCGCTCCTGCGGCGTCCGCGTCGGCCACCTTGCCGAGCAGGATCGGGAACTTGACTCTGGGTGGTTTGTCCTGCAGCGACCTGTTCGTCGATGCGTCGAGTGCCCAGACGTTGCCGGCGGTGTTCACCAACCACCGGTCCGGGTGGTGCTTGCGCCGGCCTGCTCCCTGCGCCCACATCCGCCTGGCCTGGGCCGACGGGAACACGTGGTCCCAGTCGACGACGTCCTCGGACTGGTAGGGGATCCGCTGTGCCAGGCACGTCAGGATTCGTCCGTTCTGGTCCGCGACGGCTTGCCGGTCGGCTGCACTCAAACCGCGGACCACCTGTCGTCGGTTCTGCAGCCCGGAGCCGGCCCGGGACACCGCGAGGATCTGGTCCGTCGGAAAGGGCAGCCCCTGGGCTCCGGCGGCGAGGGCCTCGAGGAAAGCCAAACGGTGGAACCGATCGCCAAGCACCGCCCGGTACCGGAAGATCGTCGCTCCGAGCAGGTACGCGTCGATGCTGGCTCGGTTGTCGGCGAAGCTGTCGTCGTCCCGGTCCGATCCGGCAGCCCACGCGAGGACGTCGTCCCAGAGCTCGGGTGTCACCAGGTTGAGGACGAAGCCGAGCTGCGAGTGCGCCGAGTACCAGGAACTGAACGCAGCGATGCGTCGAAGGGCTGCAGAGTTCTGTGCAGTCAGGTCCTGCATGGCGAGCCGAAGTGGTTCACCCGACTTGCCGGTCAGTCGCTCGACGTTCAGCGGCAGGAGATCCCCCTGGCCGATCGCACGGCTGGCGAGGCGCGAGACGAAGCGGAGTGGGTCGAACCGGCGATGCAGGAACGGGGTGGCCCGGGCCACTCTGGCGAGACGTTCCTCGGCCTCGGTCCAGAACGTCTTGACGGCAGCGAAGTACACGTCGGAGCCGGCCACCTGCACGCCGCCCAGGTTGATCCGGGTGAATACCTCCAGCACGTCGAGCGGTGACTCCACCTCCGCCTTCAGCACCGGGACAGAGGGTCTCGACCAGGCGTGGGCCAGCGCGTTCAGCCGGTCCGCAGCCTGCGCCGCAGCTACGTCGGTGAGCTGAGCGGTGAACTCCGGGTCGAGGGTGCGCAACGCACCTTCGACGTTGGCCGCGTCGAAGCGGACCGAGGGTGTGAGCGCGGACTCGGCCCAGGCGGACCACCCTGAGAGGTCCACGTGCAGGTGGCGGTCCGGAAGAGGGTCGTCCGGCGACTCGCGCCACGCGATGTGGCGCAGGGTCTGCTCCTTGGAGTGACGCTTGTGCGTGGCTCCGGGTGGATTGCGCCGCATCGTCATGTGTAGGTAGAAGCGGCCGTAGCGTCCTTTGTCCGTCAGCATCGACACGAGCGCGTTGATCCGCTGCTGACCGTCCAGGAGCTGCCAACCGGTGGCGTCTGCGTCCTCCACGACCCGCTCGCCGTCGTGGCTGCGGATCACGCGGGAAGCCTGCTTGACCCGGCACAGCAGGATCGAGCCGATGGGGTAGCCCGCGAGCAGGGAGTCGAGCAGGTGCCGCATGCGGACGTGATCCCACACCTCGTCGCGCTGTACGAGAGCCAGGTTCCAACTGCCTGGCCCGTTGCCCTCGCGCCGCCGCAGCAGGTCGCGGACCGACTCCGACCCAGCCGGAGTGGTCGCGTCATCGAACGTTGCTGGGCGGTTCACTGGCCCTCCAACTTCCCGGTTTGATCCGCTTGGCGAACACTACTGTCGCCCACGACCATTGGTGGGCCCGCAAGGGTGGGTGGGATGTCGCTGTTGGGCTACTGACCGGCATCCCGGCCGACGGTCTCGATCCTGATCCCTGCGTACCTGTCGGCGTCCAGCCGGGATGACGCTCCCGCCCCGACGGGGGCGATCGTGATCGTGAGCCCGACCATGTCGCCGAGGGCGCGCAGCACCCGCTTCTTCGTCACGACGTCGGCTCGCTTCCAGGCCGCGCCGGCACCCGTGCCGGTGAACTCGCGTAGGCCGTCGACGGGCAGCGCCTGGCGCAGCCGCGCCTTCTCCGACTCGAGCTCGGGTCGCAGCAGTGCCGTACCCCGCTCGTACTGTGCGTCGGTGATCTTGTCGCCGACCCACTGATCCGTCAACAACGCCAGCTTCGCCTCGATGGCTTCGAACCGTGCCTGCGCAGCGACCACGGCCGCAGGGTCACCCCCGAAGGCCTCGACCCCTTCGCGCTCGAGGAACGCCACGACCGTCGCCTCCACGAGCTCGTCGACGGCGTCCATCCGCCGCGTGACCGCGTGGCACCCCGCGTGCGGGCACTTGTAGGTCTCTGGGTACATACGAACCTTGTCGGGGGAGCGGGTCCCGTCCTTGCGGACGTACGTGCCCTTGATCGTGTATTCATAGCTCGTCGTGCCGACCAGGTATCGCCCGCAGGCACCGCACAGGGCGATCGACGTCAGGAGGTACTTCGCTTCTGTTGACCGGCTCTTTCGCCGGGTCGGGTCGGTGAGCAGCGCCAGCACGCGTTCGTGAGTATCGCGGTCGATGATTGCGGGCCACGCAGCTTCGTACAGCGACTCCTTGCCGACGAACCGGCCCTTCTCGTATCTCTGGTGCTTCCGGTACCCCGCGTGGGTCCAGCGCATCAGCATCCGCCGAAGTGTCTGCGTGTGCCACTGACCGCCGGTGGTCGTGGCGATCCCGCGCTGGTTGAAGTCCTTCGTGATCGACCACAGGGCCTCTCCGTCGAGCACCCGGCTTACGGCCTCCCGGATGGCCTCGGCCTCGGGCTCGCAGATCACCAGCTCCTGGCGTGACCCGGTCAGGATGCGGCCGTGGTCGTCGGTGGCGAAGTCGTACCCGAAAGGCCTCGGGCCGTTGTATCGGCCGGACTGCGCGCGCTGCAGCGTCTCGCTCCGCAAGCGGGCCTGGATCTGCTCGATCTCGAAGGCCGACACCGCAGTTCGTACTCGTGTCGTGAGCTTCCCCTGCGGGGTGATCAGGTCGAGGTCACCGTTGTGCGACTTGAGCTGCAGACCCATCGCCTTGGCGTACTCGAAGAGTTCCTCCGCCTCGGACGGCGTCCGGGTCACTCGGTCGAGATCCCATCCGATGATCGCCTCGATCTGCCGCGTGGCCGCCATGCCCAGCATCCGCTGGTACTTGGGCCGGAGCGCGCCGTCGCTCGCCTTCTGATCGTTCTCCACGATGGTCTCGACGATTTCCCAGCCCAGGCGCTCGGCCAGCGCCAGACAGTCCTTCCGCTGCCGGTCGACCCCGAGGCCCTTCTTCTCGGAGTCCTTGGAGATGCGGACATATATCGCAGCCTTCATGGCTCCATTTTAGAGGAGAAAGTAGTCAACGCGGGAGCCAACGCGCGTCTTCGTGGCGCGCAACGGTATCGCCGAGCTGACGCCGACGATCCTGACCACGGCGGGAGTCCGTGATCTGGTCGAGAAGATGCTGCGCACCTCCGGCCGGCGCGTCGATCTCTCATCGCCTTTCGTCGATGCCGTTCTCGTGGACGGCTCCAGGCTCCACGTGGTGATTCCCGACATCACGCGGGAGCACTGGGTCGTCAACATCCGCAAGTTCGTCGCCAAGGCCGACCACCTCGACGACCTGGTGCGTTTGGGAACGATTACTCCGCAGGCCAGCCGGTTCCTGGAAGCCGCCGTCGTCTCCGGTCTCAATATTCTCGTCGCCGGCGGCACCCAGGCGGGCAAGACAACCCTGCTGAACTGTCTTACATGCTGGTATGGCTGCGCGAGGGTCGTGACCCTTGATCTGACTGGTGCCCTGCTGGGTTGCCGATGGACTGATCCGTCCGGCCCTCGCGTAGTAGCGGCA
>NZ_BAAAPN010000090.1:0-9482 GCF_039531165.1 Nostocoides vanveenii
CAACCGCCGGATCAACGCCCAGTCCTCCAAAGTGATCACTCTCCAATCTCAGAGGTGTTCACTTTTCAAGCGCCGCAACTGTTCAGTTTTCGAGCGCCGTCGACAGACGCCGCACCCGGGCGCCTTCATCGTGAAGTACCGAACGCACCGATCCCTTGCTCAACCCGAACTGGCTCGCCACGTCCTCCGTCGTTCGCCCAGCGGCGTAGGCGTCCAACAGGGCAGTGCGCTCCTCTTGGCCTAGACGTACGTCAATCCGATGCACCCGAGCCGCGGACTGGGATTCCCGCTGCACCCCGTCACCCGCCTGACCAGCCACTTTGGTCAAAAGGGTCAGAACACGGGTTAGGTCAGCCTTCCTCGAATACCGCTGCATGACCTCGAGCTGACGGGAGTCATTCTGGCATAGGCCGCGGGTAGTCTCACCCCCTGAGTGACGGGCTGGGTATGCGCCTTTCCCGCCCTTCACGGGCTGGGCCGCCGCGCTTTGACCCCTCTGTTGTGGACGGCTTTGCAGAACGATTACGCCACGATCGGTCTGCTGCAACTCCCGAGTCCCTTAGCGCAGCCGTGACCGTGGCCACGCGGTACGCAGCCGTCGACACCGGCGCGCTGGAGGGGCTGTACGCGACGACGCGCGGGTTCACACGAACGATCGCCGAGCAGACGGCGACGTGGGAAGCGGCGCTGTCTTTGCACGGGATCGAGGTTGCGCGAGCGATCGAAGACGCACTCGCCGGCTACAACATGGTTTTGGACCTGGTGACGGGCCGTGAGCCGCTGAGTCAGTCGTGGATCCGTCAGCTCCACGAGCGTCTGCTGCGGTCGCAAACGACGTTCACCGTGTTCACCGTTCTCGGCCCGCAGACGCACCCAATGCCCAAGGGTGTCTATAAGACCCAACCCCACCAACGCCGAGACCGGCCGGGTGTTCCACTATACGCCGCCGAGCGATACGCCTGCGGAGATGTCACGGCTCTTGGGGGAGATCGGCACCGACGCGTTCGCCGGAGCCTCGCCAGTGGTCCAGGCCGCCTATGTTCACTACGCGTTCGTGCGGATCCACCCCTTCGCCGACGGCAACGGGCGCGTCGCCAGGGCCTTGGCGTCCATCTACCTCTATCGCGAGCCCGGCGTGGCCCCTGGTGATCTTTGCCGACCAGCGCGACCTCTACCTCGACGCCTTGGAGGCGGCCGACTCGGGATCATCCGAGCGATTCGTGTCGTTTATCGCGGATCGGACCATCGACACGATAGAGATGGTTCGGTCCAGCCTTGGAATAGCCCTAAATCGGTCCCTTGGCGCAGTTGCGGAGGTTGCCTTGGACCTGCGGACACGAATGATGATTCTCGATCGGGCCCACAAATTGGCCGGTGTCTATCGGGCGCTCCTTGCCGACGTGTGGTCTGAATTGGACGCGTCGGCTCAGCTGGCGCTGACGCCGGGTGTCACCGGCGGGATGGGCCTCCCCGCTGGTTACGATCCACTCGACGTCGGTGCGATTGGCTATGTCGTGACTGAGCAGAACGTCGGGAGACCACACACGCCGTATTCGGAAGTTCATCGGCGAGTGGAGCTTGGCGACGCAAAGGATCCCCGAGCCGACCCCGAGTTCTTCCTGTCGGCTGGCCAGGTCGAGCGTGGACTCGGTGTTTTCCGTCGGGATCTCTCCCCTGTCGTGACCCAGGTGCTCCGAATCAAGCTGCGCAACTGGATCACCGGACTGGTTGCCGAGGACCTGAGACTTCTCAGCGCCCGCCTGCAGGAACACGACGCGTGAGCCTCCGTGTGTCGGTCCTCCAGACAAGTGCCGCTTATCCTGGTCCGATGCCCGGACAGTCCCGCTTCGACGACCTCGAGCCGCTCCTGGAGCGCGTGAGCAAGCCGATCCAGTATGTCGGCGGTGAACTCAACTCCACCGTCAAGGATTGGGACTGCGGCGGCCACGACGCTCAAGGGTGCGAGCTGACGACGCGCTGGGCGCTGATGTATCCCGACGCCTATGAGATCGGGCTGCCCAACCAGGGCGTCATGATCCTCTACGAAGTGATCAACGAGCGCCCCGACGCCCTCGCGGAGCGCACGTATGCCGTGTGGCCGGACATGGAGGCCCTCATGCGGTCCGCGAGCGTCCCGCAGGTCACCGTCGATGGCCACCGCGCCGTGCGCGAGTTCGACGTCTTCGGCATCTCCTTCTCCACCGAGTTGGGCTACACGAACTTTCTCAACGCCCTCGACCTTGCCGGGATCCCGCTCCACGCGCAGGACCGCACCAACGAGCATCCGATCGTCATCGTCGGGGGCCACGCCGCCTTCAACCCCGAGCCGATCGCGGACTTCATCGACGCCGCGATCGTCGGCGATGGCGAACAGGCGGTACTCCAGGTCACCGAGGTCATCGCCGCGTTCAAGGCCGAGGGTCGCCCCGGTGGCCGCCGCGAATTGCTGCGCCGGCTCGCGCATACGGGCAATGTCTATGTGCCGAGCTTCTACGACGTGAGCTATCTGCCCGACGGCCGCATCCACCGCGTCGTGCCCACCGAGTCGGGTGTGCCATGGCGCGTCGCCAAGAACACCGTCATGGACCTCGACGAGTGGCCGTATCCCAAGCAGCCACTCGTCCCGCTCGCCGAGGCCGTCCATGAGCGGATGAGCGTCGAGATCTTCCGCGGGTGCACGCGGGGTTGCCGCTTCTGCCAGGCCGGCATGATCACCCGCCCGGTCCGCGAGCGCTCCATCACCGGCGTCGGCGAGATGGTCGAACGCGGGCTTGCTGCAACGGGTTTCGAGGAAGTCGGGCTCTTGTCCCTCTCCAGCGCCGACCACTCCGAGATCGCCGGCATCACCAAGGGCCTCGCCGATAGGTATGAGGGGCAGCAAGTCGGTCTGTCCCTCCCCAGCACGCGCGTGGATGCCTTCAATATCGACCTCGCCAACGAGTTGACGCGCAACGGGCGGCGCTCCGGGCTGACCTTCGCCCCCGAGGGCGGTAGCGAGCGACTGCGCCGCGTCATCAACAAGATGGTCAGCGAGCAGGACCTCATCGACACCGTCGCCGCGGCATACGGGGCAGGCTGGCGGCAGGTCAAGCTCTACTTCATGTGTGGGCTGCCGACCGAGACCGACGACGATGTCCTACAGATCGCCGACCTCGCCAAGAAGGTCATCGACACCGGCCGCCAGGTCAGCGGCCGGCGAGACATCCGATGCACCGTCTCGATCGGCGGCTTCGTGCCTAAGGCGCACACGCCCTTCCAGTGGGCCGGTCAGCTTGGCTCGGACGCCACCGACGCCCGGCTGGCCAAGCTGCGCGACGCCATCCGCGGCGACCGGCGGTATGCCAGCGCGATCGGCTTCCGCTATCACGACGGCAAGCCGGGCATCATCGAGGGCCTGCTCTCGCGCGGCGACCGCCGTGTCGGGCGGGTCATCGAACACGTTTGGCGCGAGGGCGGCCGCTTCGACGGCTGGCGCGAGTACTTCTCGTATGACGCGTGGCTGGCCGCCGCGGCGGCCGAGCTGCCGGCATACGGCGTGGATGTCGACTGGTACACCACCCGCGAGCGCGGCGAGCTCGAAGTCTTGCCCTGGGACCACATCGACTCCGGGCTGGACAAGGAGTGGCTGTGGGCCGACTGGCAGGACGCGCTGGACGAGGTCGAACAGGACGACTGCCGCTGGACCCCATGCTTCGACTGCGGCGTCTGCCCGCAACTGGGCACGCACATCCAGACCGGCCCGACCGGCAAGACCCTGCTGCCGCTGACTGTGGTCTGAGCCGCGCGCTTGTCGTGCAGAAGGTGCGCCCCGCAGCACCTACTGCACGACAAACCCGAGTCGCGGCTAGCGTGACGAGGTGATCCCCGGCCCGGATGCCGTGGCGCTCGTCGCGACGAATGCCGACGTCGCCGACCTGGTCCGGATGCGCATGCACGGGTCCACTGGCGAGCCCGGGGCGGCGGATCCCGCGTTTGTCGACGACTTCGCACGGTGGTGGGGGAGTGAAGCGGGTCGCGTGGGCCCGCGAGGCCGGCATGCAGAGCATCGTGCTGAACCCGAGCGAAATCTCCGTCCCGCGCTAGCGCCGGGCCGGTTTCCGGACGGCCGGCGACCTCAGGCGCCTGGACGTGTGAGGACGGGCCGGACGGCGCCCGCCATGTCGTGGTTGATCGACTTGACCAGGCCAGCTTGACCAGGAATACTGGACGCATGGAGACCTACACCGTTCAAGCGGCGAAGACGCAGCTCTCGCGCATCCTGCACGATGTCGAGGCGGGGGGCGAGGTCACCATTTCTCGTGCAGATCGACCGGTGGCCCGGCTGGTGCCCGTCGAGCCGGTGGCCAAGCGCCGCTTCGGGATGATGAACTTCCCGGTTCCGGCGGACTTCGACGCGCCCCTGTCGGAGGAGGAACTGTCCGCTTGGGAGTGAGCTATTTGCTCGACACGCATGTCCTGCTGTGGATCTTGGGCGAGCCCTCGCGCGTGCCGACGACGATCCGCGATCAGCTGGCGGATCGGCGCAATCCCCTGTTCGCCTCGGCCGTTTCGGCCCTGGAGATCGCCACCAAGACACGGTTGGGCAAGCTGGAAGATGTCGGACTCGTGGCCAGTTGGGATCGTCGGATCGCTGACCTCGGGGCCGATGAGCTCGCGGTCACTTCGCGGCACGCGATGACGGCCGGCTCGATGAGTTGGGCCCATCGCGATCCCTTCGACCGCCTCTTAGCCGCGCAGGCCATTCACGAGGGCGCGGTCCTCGTTACTGCCGACCGCGCGTTCGCGGGCCTGCCCGCGCCGACTGTCTTGACCTGGTAGCGGTCCGGATCCACCAGGCATTTCCGGCGTGCCGGCCGGGTGACATCATGTGCCCGTGACGCGGACGTCCGAGAGCTATCGGCGCCGATCCCTGCTCTCCGGCGTCCCCCAGGGTGCGGCGGCGTTACGCCGAGTTGCCGTCGCGCTCGCCGGGCTGGTCGCGGTCACGGTCTTCGGCACCGTCGGCTACATGCTGCTCGGGCTCAGCTTCATCGAGGCGCTCTACCAGACCGTCTTCACGGTGGCCACTGTTGGCTATTCGGAGGTCTATGAGCGCACCGCGGCCGCCGAGATCTTCACGATCATCCTGATCGTCATCGGCGTCGGGACGGTGCTCTATAACCTCGGGGTTCTCGTCGAAGCCGTCACCGAGGGGCACCTGCGCGAATATCTCTGGAGGCGCAAGATGGACACGTCGATCGAGCAGTTGCGCGATCACCTCATCGTCTGCGGGTATGGCCGCGTCGGGCGCGCGTCGACCGCGAATCTGGTCGATCGCGGCCATCAGGTCGTCGTGATCGACAGTGACGCCGAGCGGCTAGCCGGGATCGAGGTGCCGTTCGTGGTCGGTGACGCATCGTCCGACGACGTGCTGCGCGCGGCCGGCATCGACCGGGCCCGCGCGCTGATCTGCGCGCTCGACACCGACGCCGCCACCACGTATGCCACGCTCTCGGCCCGCGCCCTCCGCCCGGATCTGGTGATCATCAGCCGGGCCCGGACCATCGACAGCAAGGCCAAACTGGTCCTCGCCGGCGCCACGCGCGCCGTCAACCCGCAGCTGATCGGCGGCCGGCGGATGGCGAGCTTCGCGCTCTATGCCGATGTCGCGGAGTTCCTCGACGAGGTCATGCACGACGACGACATCGAGCACCGGATCGAGGGCGTACGGCTGGGCAACCGGTCCCCGCTGGTCGGGCGCACGGTGGCCGGCGTCGACGTGCCCGGCCTGTGCGGCGCCACCCTGCTCGCCGTCCGCAAGCCGCGCAAAGGCGAATTTGTCCCCACCCCGGCAGGGGAGATGGTCCTCGAGGCGGGGGCGACGCTCATTGTCTTCGGGACCCCCGACCAGGTCGATCGCCTTCGCGGCGAAGCGGGGACGCTAGCGTCGTGACCCACACCCCCGAGCCCACGGAGGACGTATGAGCGATCGGATCCCCACCTCGCGCGTCACCTTGCGCTTCCTCGCGGCCCCGACCGATGCCGGGCACTCCGGCTCCGTGTCGGCGGGCCGGGTGCTCGAGTGGATCGACAAGGCCGGCTTCGCCGCCGCGGCGGGGTGGAGCGGGGCGTACTGCGTCACGGCATACGTCGGCAATGTGCGGTTCACGCGTCCGGTCGAGGTGGGCGACCTCGTCGAGGCGACCGCGGAGGTCGTGCGGACCGGCCGATCGAGTATGGACGTGATCGTCACGGTCAGTTCCGGGCCGCCGCGCACCGGCGAGTTGGTCGAGGCGACGCGTTGCCTGATGGTCTTCGTCGCGGTCGACGGGGACGGGCGGCCGACTCCGGTGCCGACCTTCGTCCCGCGTTCGTTGGGGGAGGAGTTGCAGCAACAGTGGGCGGCGCGGCGGGCCGAGTTGCGGACCCTGGTCGAGGAGGCCATGCAGGGGCAGACTTACTCTGAGAAGGGGACGGCGCCGCGGGTGACGCTTCGCTTCCTGGCCGCGCCCACCGATGTCAATTGGGGCGGCAAGGTGCACGGGGGCATCGTCATGCGGTGGATCGACGAGGCCGCGCATGTGCTCGCCACCCAATGGGCGGGCGACCCGAGCAATGTCGCGATCTTCACCGGCGGGGTGCGCTTCTATCGGCCGCTGCGGATCGGGCACCTGGTCGAGGTCGAAGCCCGCCTCATGCACACCGGACCGCATGCGATGCACATCGGCGTCCACGTCCGCTCCGGTGACCCGGCCGCAGGCGCCGACGCGCTCGCCGAAACGACATACTGCCGGACGGTTTTCGTGCGCATCAACGCCAATCGGCGGGCGCTGCCGACCCCGACCTGGGTGCCGGTCTCGGACGAGGACCGGGCTCTCGATGCGCACGCGCTGGAACTGTCGGAGATCCGCAAGGAGTTCGACGCCCGCGGGTAGAGCCAGTCAGGGACGCGGCGACGTGGCCGGCTGGCCGGCCGGAGTCGGGTTGGGCTGCGAGGGCGTGCCGCCGATGAAGTCGGCCCACCATTGGTGCAGGGGTCCCCACCGCTCATCGCACGTCGTCGCGCGCTCGGCCGCCCGGGCTTCCTTGTGCGGTGAGTAGAAGCGGCGGCCCCATGGGGGAGCGCGGCCGGGCTAGCCGGACGGCAGCGACCCACGCGAGCGGACTGAGGAAGATGCCCAACAGGGCGGTGGGGTACTTCCCCTTCAACGCAGTCATACAGACCAGGGCGAGATGGACGGCAAGCGCCACCACCACGCCGCCGCGCACCGTCGCCGCGCCGCAGAGAAGGGTGAGGTGTCCGGCGGACCCCGACGATTGCCAGCCCGTGGCACGCGGTGGCGAGCGTGACGACGTAGACGGACAGCTGGCCTTCCTGGGACCAGTAGACATCCTGGAGGTGGAAGATCATGGCGAAATCGTCGAGCACGCGTGAGGTGCAGACTCCGGCGAGCGCTGCCCCGAGGTAGTTGAGCGGCGCTCGGCCGTTGGCGCCCACCGCGCAAAAGGCGCCGGCGACGAGCAGGATCGTGCCGGGCGTCGGGTGATGCAGGTGCACGCCACCACTGCTGAGATTGCGGAAGGGCCCCTTGCCGGCGCGGATCAGCCGGGTGATGGCGCGGGTGGCGAGGAAGGTCACGACGAAGTCAACGAAGACCAGCAGCAGCGGTCCCTTCGGCCCGTCGATGATCTCGTCATGCCACCACCCCATCCCCGCAACTTAGCGCCTGGGCCGCGCGATGCGAATCGTCAGTCGGTCGCCCAGAAGGTGAGCACGTCGTAGGCGGGGATGGTCCGGTCAGCGGTCACCAGTGTCGCCTGCTCGGCTCGCGCCTGCGCGGTGAGCAAGCGATCGACAGGGTCGCGATGGACCCACGGCAGGCCGGCGACACCGGCAGCGTGGTCCGCGGTGACCGGTAGCGGGGTCAGATCAAGCAGGTTGAGCGTCGCTCGCCAATGGTCGGCGATCTCGAGCTTTCCCAAGGAGCGTTTGATCGCGATTTCCCATACCGACGCCGCGCTGACGAGGATGTCATTGGCCGGGTCGCTCAGGGCGCGGCGCACGTGTTCGGGAACCGCGTCGCGACGCCCCAGGAGAAGCCAAACGACGACGTTCGTATCGAGCAGATACCTCATGCGGTGTAGGCCGAGAAGTCGTCAGGAAGGTCATCGAAGTCCGGCCCGATCGACCCCGGCAGGTCACCCCAGATCCGCCGTTCGGCGGTCATCGGGGGCGCGGGCGCCAGCACGGCCACCCGGATCGACCCACGCCGGATGACGATGGTCTCGCCGGCCTCGACTCGCCGAAGCAGGCGGGACAGGTGGGTCTTGGCTTCCTGAACGCTGACGTCCACAGCCAGAGGAAAGCGTGGTCGACTCTGGTTGGTCGACCACCCTGGCCCCTGTGCAGCCGGCTTCGGGCCGGTCAGGCCATCTGTTGCTCGAGGGTGCTGCCCAGGCGCGGGAGGGCGGCGACAACGTGTTCTTTGGCCTTGCCGCGCAGCATGCCGTAGACCTTGGCGACGGCCGCGTGCTTGGGGTTGGCTGCGCGCGCGTCAGTGACCGAGAGCAGCGCCTCGGCCGCGGCGTCACTCTGCGCCGCGAGCTGAGCCCCGAAAGGCTGGTCGCCGCGGGTCGCCCAGAAGGGCTCGAGGCGGTCGAGGAAGTCAGGCAGCATCCCCGCGATCGCCCGCCGCACGATGCGGTCGTCGATCTTGCGTGCCGCCTTGTATGCCGTTTTGATCGCCGCACCGCTGATGCCGGACTTGCTCCCGACCTCGGCCTCGACGACGCCGACGAGCGCGTCGACGGTCTGCGGGCGGCGTTCTGCGGTCAGCAGGGTCTCGCTGAGAGTGGTCATGGCCCGCGACCCTATGCGACACCCCTGGTGGACTCACGGGGTGATCCGGCTTTCGGGAAGCCGGCTCGCAAAGCGCGTCCAGGGACCGGGCGTCGGTGTTGCGGCCCGGGCCGATGAGACCGCCCTCGAGAGGGGCTGTCGGTGCTCGTCGGTATACCTGTGGTGGCCTCGTCCAAGACCGCGCCATGCGGTTCGAACACCGCATCGACATCGCGCGTGGCCCGTCGCGCGTCATAGGCCATCGCCATGGGGGCGCCCCTGATGACGTAGACGTCCGCAGCGAGTCCCCTCCGGACGAGGCGTTCTCCGAGAGCGCCAAAGGCGAGTTCCAGAGCGGCCCGATCCAGCAGCGGTGCCCTCATGCCACGCTCAGTTCTTGCGGGGCGATGAAAATTCCGCGACTCCGGAAGGCAGCGGGAGCGTGCACGGTCGCATCGGCCCGTGCGGCTGGAGTGTTGAAGGGGAACCAGAAACGTCGTAGCGGCCGGAAGCCCACCCAGTTCGGCCGACCAGCCCCGTCCCGCGCCGCGAGATATTCAGGCTCTTCCGATTTGAGGGTGTAGCCGGTTGTCGGCGTGGGGGCGTGTCGGTGTCGGGTTGATGGGTCGAGGTCTTCCGATGATGGGAGTTACGACTCTGCCCA